>NZ_JAAFKD010000027.1:0-42493 GCF_013299165.1 Microcoleus sp. bin38.metabat.b11b12b14.051 | reverse complement strand
AGAAACCCGGTTTCTGAGGTTGAGCGCAGGGACTAGAAACCGGGTTTCTACAACTATTTCTCGTTACCAATCGCCAAAACTCGTAGAAACCCGGTTTCTGAGGTTGAGCGCAGGGACTAGAAACCGGGTTTCTACAACTATTTCTCGTTACCAATCGCCAAAACTCGTAGAAACCCGGTTTCTGAGCCTCACGCGCAGAAACGAGAAACCTTTTTGGATCTCACGCGCAGAAACGAGAAACCGGGTTTCTACAACTATTTCTCGTTACCAATCGCCAAAACTCAGAGAAACCGGGTTTCTGAGGTTGAGCACGAAACTAATAACTGGTAAGTCTTTAGCCGCCGTAATTCCAGCCAGTGCTTTCTAACAGCAACGGAGCGCCCTCGCGGTGAACCCCAGCACCGATAACCTCTCCCACAAAAACCGTGTGATCCCCATGTTCCACAGCACCGACAACATTGCACTCAACGTAACCCAGAGTATCCGAAATAATCGGACAACCGGTTTCGGGGCCCAGATAAAATTCTACATCCTCAAATTTATTACCAACGCGGCGCTGCGGCTTAAAGAAGTTCTGGGCTAAGTCTTTTTGTCCAGCTTCCAGGAAACTCAAAGCAAAGACACCGCTGGCTTTGATCATGGCGTGGGATTTAGAGTCTTGCTTAACGCAGTTGACGACTAAGGGAGGGGTAAAGGAAGATTGCATCACCCAGCTAGCGGTGAAACCGTTGACTTCTTCCCCGTCTTTGACACCGCAGATGTACAATCCGTGGGGGATTTTCCGCAGTATGGTCTTTTTAGCTTGTTCATCTAACACGGGCTTACCTGTCGATCGATAATTCTACACAGCCAGTTTACCAATGTCGGGCTCACAAACCAAACTGTCTTAAGGGCGATGCGCCTATATGGCTTTTCTCTTCTTTCTATAACTTCGTGCACTTCGCGTCTTCGCGGTTGGTTAGATTAGCATTATTTAAGCAGTAAGGGGATAAGTTTTAACTGCCAATTCAAGACATCAAAACTCTCAAACAACTCCGTACTTCTTAAACCAATCTTGTAGCTTTTTCCAAGCATCATCAGCTTCTATTTTCCGGTATGTGGGGCGATAGTCAGCGTTAAAACCGTGGGGCGCATCTGGATAAACCACGATTTCGGAACCGCTGCTGCCAGTTTTGAGAAGTTGCCGCATTTTCTCGACTGTATCATTGGGAATTAAGTCATCTTTGCCACCGTAAAGACCCAATACGGGCACTTTCAAGGTGGCTGCAAGGTCGATCGGCTGTTTGGGAGTCAAAGCCGTAGAAGCGCTAGCTAAACGCCCGTACCAAGCCACACCAGCTTTAACTTTCGGGTTGTGGGCGGCGTACAGCCAGACAATTCTGCCACCCCAGCAAAACCCGGTAATGCCCAACTTATTAATATTGCCCTTTCCAGACTTTTGCGCCCAATCTACGGTAGCATCTAAATCGGACATAACTTGAGCATCGGGAACTTTCGAGACAACTTTACTGACAATTTCTTGAATGTCGGTGATTTTAGAAACATCACCTTGACGAGAATACAGTTCAGGGGCGATCGCCAAATAACCTAATTTAGCAAAACGGCGACAAATATCTTGAATGTGTGCGTGAACTCCGAAGACTTCTTGAACCACTAAAATCACTGGAAAATTGCTACCGCTAGCAGGCATTGCCCTGTAAGCTGGAATTTGCCCATCTTTGACCGGAATT
This sequence comes from Microcoleus sp. bin38.metabat.b11b12b14.051, assembly GCF_013299165.1. NCBI lineage: Bacteria > Bacillati > Cyanobacteriota > Cyanophyceae > Oscillatoriales > Microcoleaceae > Microcoleus > Microcoleus sp. bin38.metabat.b11b12b14.051. The sequence goes on along the minus strand of NZ_JAAFKD010000027.1, from coordinate 40,763 downwards.
TTCACTTCACCTGCAACTAAACCAGTTGAATCTGTGGTAATAGTTGCCAAAGAAATAGGATGAACTGCTAAGGCAAATCCGGCGGTTAATGCGGTGACAGTGATAAATTGTCTGCGAGTTAAATCTTTCATTTGTAATTAGTCAGTTGACAGTTGACAGTTGACAGTTGACAGTTGTCATTGGAAACTCTTCCATCCGTTAAATCCGCTACAAAATCCGCTGCCGAACTTCCTTCGATCGGAACAGCCGATCGTGCTCTGGATGATACAATCGCGATCGCCCTTCAACATCTTTACCCAAAGCCGGACTAATCACATACATCGTCGTTCTGATTAAATTATGTTCATGAGTGGCGATCGCCATTTTGTCAAGAGCAACCAACACAATTTTCTCATCCGGCCAACCCAACCGATAACAAATCGCCACAGGTAAATCAGACGAGTAATGTTCCATCAACTTAGCTTGAGCTTGCTCGACATGGCGCGCGCTCAAATACAAGCACAAACTCGCTTGATGGGCCGCTAAACTCGCCAATTCTTCACGTTCCGGTACTTCAGTTCGGCCACTAATCCGCGTCAAAATAATTGTCTGCACAACCCCGGGAACTGTTAACTCAATTTTCAGTTTAGCCGCCGCCAGTTGGAAAGCGCTAATTCCCGGAATTACCTCAAAAGCAATTCCCGCTTCGGCCAAAGCCTGCATTTGTTCACCCACAGCCCCGTAGAGACAGGGATCTCCCGAATGAAGGCGGACAACGCTTTTGCCGTCTCGCACTCGTTCCACCATCAAAGGTACAATCTCTTCGAGAGTCTTATCAGCAGTTTGGATAACTTCAGCATCCGCGCGCACCCCCTCCAAAATTTGCTTGGGAACTAGGGAATCGGCAAATAATATGACATCAGCCGCAGCCAGTAATTTTTGAGCCTTAACAGTCAACAAATCCGGGTCTCCCGGGCCTGCACCTACAATGTATACCCCTGGAATTAGGGATGCAATCTCTGTCAAAGTCATGGCTGCTAAAAAAAATTTGCTAAATTTACCGGCGTTTCCGGATGCACCTATTTAGGTTGGAAGTAAGGGATGGTAGATGCACCCTGGTTTTGAACCCTAGAGACTAACGTCTCTGGGGTTTTTTATTGATCCTCTGGCGATTTGGGAGCAACCTTGGCGCGATCGCCCGTGGCTGAGACCACATCTGGCAAAGGGCGATCGAGCAAATAAAGCCAAGCCAAACCACTCAATCCTAAAACAATCCCAGTCAAGCTTACCATCTGTGCCGCCCGCAGCGGCCCGAACATTAAACTATCAGTTCGCAACCCTTCAATCCAGACTCTACCGGAACTGTAAGCTGCGATGTAAACCAAAAACAAAGCACCAGTTTTTAACCTAATTTTGCCTTGCAAATCGCGGAAAAATAAAGTCAGCAGCAACCCAAATACTGTCAAATTCCACAGAGATTCGTAGAGAAATGTGGGATGGAAGTATTCAAAATTAGCATAGGCGATCGGGCGACTGTTTGGGGGAATATAGAGTTTCCAAGGTAAATCCGTAGGACTACCAAAAGCTTCAGAATTAAAGAAATTTCCCCAGCGTCCGATCGCCTGACCTAGAATTGCTGAAGGCGCGATTAAATCTGCTAATTGCCAAAAAGAAACTCGCTGGATTTTCGCAAAAATTAAAGCTGCGATTGTGCCGCCCAAAATCGCCCCGTGAATGGCAATTCCGCCTTTCCAAATCGCAATAATATCTTCAGGCCTTTGGGCGTATTGCTGCCACTCAAAAGCCACATAGTAAATTCGAGCACAAGGAATAGCGCCCAGAACCAGCCAAATTGCTAAATCGCCCAGCAATTCCGGGTTAACGCGGCGCTTTTCTGCCAAATATTGGGATAGACTGACGCCAATTAAGACAGCAGAAGCTATCAACAGTCCGTACCAACGGATAGCTACGGGGCCGAGTTGAAAGATAATCGGGCCTGGCGATGTAAATTGAAAGCCTAGAGGTAGCGCGAGAATATTTAGCACCATGAAAGTTGAATTAATTTTGGTGGAAAGCTGTCAAATTTGCATACCCTTTCACAAACTACAGAGTTTATTTTAGGTGACTGCGGTCATTTACACGCAATATTTGGGGAATTTCGCCGAAAATTAACTTTGTTGCGGATATTTTTGTCAGGAAATACAGACAGCGGTGAAAACCGAGTCTATACAAAGGAAGACGGCGGTTGAAACCGCGTCTACACGAACGAAGACGGCGGTTGAAACCGCGTCTTGTCAAACGAAGACGGCGGTTGAAACCGCGTCTACACAAACGAAGTCGGCCTCCGCCGACGGTCGAAAGTAACGCAATTTTAACCATCCAGTCTTCAACCCGCGGAGGCGGGTTTTGTCTGTATAGACGCGGTTTCAACCGCCGGGTATTCTGCATAAGTACCCGTAGGAGGATTCTCGGCAGTTTTGGTCGAGAGGTTTTAATATAGAGGGTGGTTTTAAATTTTCTGATGACCTATGTCTCCTACTTCCGTTTCTCAGGTGTACTCTTCTGGTAATTCCAGGGATGCGAATCAGTCTCGCAAGACTGCTGCTTTGGCTGTTGAGTCTGGTAAAATTCCTCCTTTGTTGGGGGCGAATTTAGCTGAGTTAACGGAGTGGGTACAGCAGCAGGGACAACCGGCTTATCGCGGCAAACAGTTGTATCAGTGGATTTATGAGAGAGGCGCTCGATCGCTCTCTGATATTTCTGTATTCTCAAAACAATGGCGCGAGACTGTTGCTAAAATTCCGATCGGGCGATCGACTATTCATTTGCGATCGGTCGCACCAGACGCCACAGTAAAGTATCTCCTAAAATTAGCAGACGGTCAAATTATTGAAACAGTCGGCATTCCCACCGAAAAACGGCTGACAGTGTGCGTCAGTGCCCAAGTTGGCTGCGCCATGGGCTGCGACTTTTGCGCTACGGGTAAAGGCGGTTTCAAGCGCAATTTAGAAGTCAACGAAATCGTTGATCAAGTCTTGACGGTACAGCAAGATTTCGGCCGCCGAGTCAGCCACATCGTATTTATGGGGATGGGCGAACCCCTGCTGAATATCGATAACGTTGTAAATGCTGTCAAGTGTTTGAACCAAGACGTAGGAATTGGACAGCGCAACATCACCATTTCCACAGTCGGAATCCGCAATCGCATCACCCAACTAGCCGAACATCAACTGCAAGTTACCCTCGCCGTCAGCCTCCACGCTTCCAATCAAAGACTGCGCGAAGAGTTGATTCCCAGCGCCCACCCTTATCCTTTGGGTGAGTTAATGGCAGAATGCCGCGAATATGTGCGATCGACTGGACGTAGATTAAGCTTTGAATACGTACTCTTAGCAAATGTGAATGACTTACCAGAGCACGCAGCCGAGTTAGCAAGTCAGTTGCGCGGTTTTCAGTGTCACGTCAATTTAATTCCTTACAATCCGATTCAGGAAGCAGAATATCAGCGGCCGACTCCCAATCGAATTAACCAATTTGTGACGGTTTTGAAGGAAAAGAAAATTGCAGTTAGCGTGCGGTATTCTCGCGGCTTAGAAGCAGATGCCGCCTGCGGACAACTGCGCGCCTCCGAGGGTTGAAAATTAGATTTTTCGTGTTAGGTAAAAAAGGTTCGTAGTGAGGACTTTAGTCCGCATCAAATTCAGAGGACTAAAGTCCTTACTACGAACCTTTTTGATTGTGATTCTGCGAGTTGACATCATATTACAACCAACCCTACAACCGTTTAACCAGTATCCACCGCAACTCTAACGGCGGTGTTTCTTGCACAGGAAATAAATCGCGTCCACTCGCCCAACTCACAAACCAAGGTGTCGGCGGCCACGCACCATCAGGCAAATGTTTTTGTTCGTATTCAATCACCGATTCATCCGCAATAATTTCTAATGGTAAACCCTCGATTGCTGCTTGCAATTCTTGTCTGGTAATTAAATAAGACCAACACAATTCTGACATTTGTTTTGCCATCTCGTCGGGTTCGTACCCATCGATAGCTAAGAAAGTGCTAAACAAGATAAACCCGCCACTTAACACAGCATCCGACATTTTACCCAGGAATAAGCGGACTTGTTCGGGATAGCGGAAGTGCGAGATAACTTCGGTAGCAATTGCTAATTTGTATCGATAGGTTTTCATCCTCAATAAAGGATCTAAAACGTCGCCTTGGGTGACATGAATCGGCAAATTTTCAGCGGTGGCTGCTGCGGATAGTTTTTCGGCAAATATCGGCGTTAGCTCGATCGCATCCACGGAATGTCCTAACCTAGCTAAAGGTAGACTATTGCGCCCTGGGCCCGCACCAACATCTAAAATAGCTGCTTTACCCGGTTCGCCTAATTCGGCGACAATTGCCATAACTTTAGCATCGGGATGGCTGCCAAACAAAGGTTCGGGGCGAATATCCGGCCAGGTATGATATTTCTGGGCCATCGATTCGACTTGAATCTTGGTATTCATAGTAATGCCGCCGGCTAAACCAGTTTGAGGATTGGCGGGAAAGTATGAGACGATTAGACTAGCGTGGGGAGAATTTTTGAATCCTTCTGCTAAGGCGTTGGCGATTAATGTTCGCAAGTTTTCGGTTTGGGCAGCATCGAGGTTTTGTCCGAGAAGTTGCAAGAAGTCGGAGAGTAATTTCAGATAGTCGTCTAACATCGATGGCACGCAAGGTAGATAAAAGTCTCCCTTGATGCCGATGTTCTTTTTGAGTCTTTCTTTGAGAATTAATTTGAGGCGATTGGAGTCTGTCAGCGGCGCATAAGTTTCGGGTGAGTCGCTGACGGGTAATTCGGGGGAAGATGCGGCACTGGTGGGTTTTTTAGTCACAATATTTTCGGTGATAACCGCGCAAGTTGGGGGAAAGTGCGATGGCGTCCCGCCCCGCAAGCTACGACTTTACGGACAATCATAACCTCGGTGGTTGTTCTGCGCGCCGAAATTTGGTATGATTGTATGCTGCAAAAAGCCTAAGTTAAATCGGAGGTCGATCGGCAATTAGGGCGATCGCACCTAGCATAATCTTGTGCTCTTGCACCTGAATCCGGGCGTGCAGCGTTTCTGGCGTATCGTCAGTCAAGACAGGCACCGCAGCCTGCATTAAAATCGGCCCGCTGTCTACTTCCAAACGAGCGATGTGCACCGTACATCCGGTTATTTTAACCTTGGCGGCGAGTGCTTGCTCGACGGCGCGAATTCCTGGAAAACTCGGCAGCAAGCTGGGATGAATGTTAATAACTTTGTCGGCAAAAGCATCGAGCAAAACTTTAGTAACAATCCGCATCCAACCCGCCATCACTACCCACTCTACATTATGGGCTTGAAAAATTTTAACAATTTTTGTATCTAATTCTTCGCGGGTTTTGCAATCGCGATGATTGAGCAAAATCGAAGGAATGCCGTATTTTTTGGCTCTAGCGACAGCTTTGGCTTCGGGATTGTTGTAAATTAATACTGGGATTTCAGCATTGAGTTGTCCCTTTTGGATGGCTTGGGCAATTACCTCGAAGTTGCTGCCGCTTCCTGATGCTAAAACTCCTATTTTTAATGGCGTGGCAATCTTAGCCTTTCCCTCTATGAGTGCGGGAGAAATTAAACAGTCTGTAGAATTAGTATTTGCTGCAATCATCAAAGTTTTACCGTGTTATCAAAGAGGAACCAACAGGACATCGAAAGTTTTCTGGGTCGTTATTTTTAGGGACAATTGGTCTCGGTGGAGGTGAAGTAGAAGGCCAATTTGTTACGCAACTAAATGCAACGCTAGTTCTAACATTTTCCTTGTCGTCTTTAACTTGAACTAGAAACACTGCACCAGTATAACTTCTCAATTGAGGTTTTTTGGCTTGAACCGTCATAATTACATCTTCGGTGAAATTACTTTGAGAGAGAATTTGATAACGGTAATTTTCTTCTTCAAACTTCATTCCTATACCCATTTCCTCAAATGTTGTAGCAAATTTTGTATTTTCAGCATAGAAAGCTTGTTGAGCATTAAGCATCGACCGAATATATTGTACGCTCTCATAGGCTTGTCGCGAAGTTTCTCCTACGAATTGATTAAATGTTTTTATTATTGTATTCCGAGGTAAAGCTGTAGTTGTGGAAAGTTTTTGCAGAAAAAGTGCACCTGTTGTAAAAGTAGTTGGTCTGGCTTCTCTCGACTTTAAACCGATGAATTCTACGCGGATTTGACCGTTGGGAGTAAATTCAAAGATTGTCTGCAAAGTTTCGATTGCATTGGCGATTACATCTATTGCCATCGGCTGGGTAGTAGAGTTAATTCTATATTTAAATTCATAGGCAGTTAGAGGTTCGGTTGGAGGTGCAAAAGGAAATGACCAAGTGAGTATAAATAGTTTGCCTTCTTGTGTAAAAATTACTGTAACTGGAACTGATAATAGATATTGTAACTGCCACTGTCCTACTAATTTTTCGGCTACAGTTTTGGCTGTGGGAGTAGTTGTTTGGGCTAGAATTGGGGCTGGCGGTGCGATCGGTTGGGCGATCGCACTTATAGCAAACTTGCTCACAGACAACAAGCAACAGCCACCAATCAGCAATCTAGAAATATTTAAGTATGTTTTTTGCATAAATGTCAACCCGTGACCTGCATAATCATTGTACCGCTTGCTGGCAGCGCTATTCTACAACAAGATCATCAAAAAACTCTTCCCTCAGAATCGAATAAATTTTCAGATCCCAATATTGCCCTTTCACAAATACCTGCTGTCGCAAAATCCCTTCCAACTGCATCCCGACTTTTTCCATCACCCTGGCAGAAGCAATATTATTAACTTCACATCGACCCATAATTCGATTTAGCAACATCTCCCGAAAGCCAAATTCAATAATTGCATTGACAGCCTCACTCATGTATCCTTCGCCCCAATGTCTCGCCGAAAGTGCATAGCCAATTTCCGCGCGGCTGTGCGTCATGCTCCATTCCACAAATCCGCAAGTCCCTATAAATTTTTTCTCGGCTTTGTGGACGATTCCCCAATCTACAAGCTCTCGTCTTTTGTACATTCTTGTCAGAGACTTGAGAAAGTATTTAGTGTCTTCGATGGAGACATGAGTTGACCACATTGTGTATTCTGATACTTCCGGGTTAGAAGCATACTCAAACATATCGCTGGCATCATTTAAAGTGATTTTTCTGAGCAGGAGCCTTTCAGTTTCTATAGTGGGTAAATTTGCTAATATATCGAGCAATTTCATTTTAATATTGACCTATATTGTGATACCATTTAAAATTAAAAGCTAAAATTTACAAGCCAATGGTTCCGATAAAATCTGGGCGTTTTAACTGGTTGGACAATGAGTCGATCGCAGCTTGGACATTTCTAGCCCCAGCTTTGCTGTTTCTGGGTACTTTTTTGATTTGGCCGATCGCCTATTTATTCTACCTCAGCTTTACCAAAGGCAGCTTTACCCAGTCGGGAGTGCGTTTGATTGGCTTCAACAACTACTCGCGCCTGCTCACAAACCCGGATTTTTGGCAAGTTCTCCAAAACACGATCTATTTTACAACCGCGACAGTCATTCCCAGTTTAATAATTCCGTTGGGTTTGGCCGTTTTGCTAAATCGCTCGTTTGCTTGGCGGGGAGCTCTCCGCACTGCTTATTTTATCCCTTCGATTACCTCTCTAGTGGCTGTTGGCTTGGGTTGGCGGTGGTTGTTTCAAACCGATGGCCCGGTGAATGATATGCTCAGGGCGATCGGCTTAAATCCGATACCTTGGCTGAGTAGCACAGTTTGGGCAATGCCCGTCATAATCTTGCTCAGTGTTTGGAAACAATTAGGCTTTAATATGGTAGTATTTTTAGCAGGATTGCAAGCAATTCCTGTAAATCGTTACGAAGCAGCAGAATTGGATGGAGCTAATGGTTGGCAGCAATTTTGGCACATCACTTTACCCGGTTTGCGGCCGACTTTAGTATTTGCTACCGTCACTACAGCTATTTTTACCCTGCGGAGTTTCGAGCAAGTTTACGTCATTACCGGCGGCGGCCCTTTGAACTCTACTAATTTGCTAGTTTATTATATTTACGATCAAGCTTTTTCGCAATTTGATTTTGGCTATGCAGCCGCTGCGGCAACTTTCCTGATGGCCATAGCTTTGATATTAGTTTATGTTCAGCTTCGAGTTTGGGGCGACGATTCTTAATTCTACTCTTAATAAAAACTATTGCTAGAAAACAAGTGTTGGGCGAGACTAGACTTGAATTGTATAAATCCTTGTTCGATCCTTTCACCGCAGATTTAAGGCAGATGAACACGGATAAACGCAGATAATTTTAAGATAATTGTGTCAGGAGTGCAAGAGGTTTACTGAAACGGAGGGTTGTTTATTCCACGCGATGTGTAAGGTGCGTCGCTATGAGATTGTCGATTAAATTTAGGGATTGAAAGAGAGCGACACACCCTACAAATACAGGTGCATCATTTTTGAACAATAGTATGATATTCCATGTACTCTGCTGTTTGTTCGGCTTGTGCTGTACCTAAAAGCTTGCCGACAACGTGCAAAGACATATCAATTCCCGCAGCAATTCCCCCAGAAGTGATGATTTTGTCGTTATCCACAAATCGCTGATTTTCAACAATAGTTGTATTAGGAGCTAATTCTCTCAACAAATCTAACGCTCCATGGTGTGTAGTTGCTGCTAAACCTTCCAACAAGCCCGCTTTTGCTAACAGCAGCGAACCCGTACAGACAGAAAGCACTAATTCTGCTGTTTGCGAACAATCTTCTATCCAGTTAATCACTGCTGAATTATCGATTAACTTTCTCGTGCCCAGTCCTCCCGGTACAATTAAAATATCGGGGCGCGGACAATCGGCAATGGTGCAGTCGGGATTTATACTCAAACCGTTGCGGGCGATGACTGCACCGGGATGTTCGGCTACGGTAGAGACTGCAAAAGGTTGTGAAGCCTTACTTAATTGTGATGTCACCGAAAACACTTCAAAAGGCCCGGCAAAGTCCAGTACCTCGACATCATCGAACATTAAAATAGCTACTTTCCTAGTTGGCATAAGACATACTACAGCTGTCAGTTGACAGTTGTCAGTTGACAGTTGTCAGAATAGCAGTTAGTTGGGTTGTTAGTTGTCAGTTGTTCGTCAGCTTGCGGATCGTTGGGTAGTCATTAGTCATTAGTCAGAAGGAAGAAGCGAGAAGGAAGAGGGAAGAAGCAAGTAGAAAAAAGCAAGTAGGCAAAAGCAAGAAGCAAGTAGGAAAAAGTCTCCCCCTCTCCCACTCTCCCACTCTCTCCCTCTCCCCCTCTCCCCCTCTCTCTGACTTTAAGCTACCCAAAAGCAGGGTTTGCTAAAAGTCAGCTTGCTGAACTATTCAATGATATGGAAATAAAAGGCTGCAACCACAAAATTGATAGCTAACAGCAACAGAAACCAGCCGGTGCGAAAGGTGTAAGGGAATTTGCCCGTTTTCATCACGGAGTCGGATTTTAATTGGTTCTTTGCTATCTCTGCCATAATTCAAGCTCCTAATTCATAAGTCACTGTATTTACAAATAGCAGAGAGCGTCGCACATCAGCACAATCCTTTAGTGTTATTTTTTGTAACTAGGAGTTTATACCGAGTTGCACAGAGATTGCTTTTAATCGCTCTCTCCGGCGTGGTAGGAACTGCGGACGAGAGGCCCCGATCGCACGCGCTCAAACCCCATCTCGCGGGCGATCGACCCAAAACGGTCAAATTCGGCTGGCGTCCAGTATTTTCGCACTGGGAGGTGTTCTAGAGATGGTCTCATGTATTGACCGAGGGTGAGTCGATCGCACTTGGCATCTCGCAAGTCGGCCATCGCTTCGACTATCTCGGCCTCGGTTTCCCCGTGCCCTAACATCAAACCGGATTTGGTGGGAATAGTTGGGTCAAATTCCTTGACAAGGCGCAACACGTCGATCGAGCGATCGTACTTGGCCCCCCTCCGCACTGGCCCTTGCAACCGGCGCACCGTCTCAATATTGTGGTTGTAACAAGCCGGTTTTGCCTCTACCACCGTCCGAATTCGCTCCCGCTGCAACTCATCCAAACCGGAATTCTCGCCTGGGGCGGGTACGGGGAGGGCGGGCACGGGGGCACCGCCCCTACCTAGTCCTCCCCAGAAATCCGGCGTCAGTACCTCAACTTCAGTATCGGGGTTTAAGTGCCGGATTTGGGCGATCGTCAACGCAAACCAACCCGCACCGCCATCCGGCAAATCGTCCCTCGCTACCGAAGTCAGCACCGCATAGCGCAAACCCAACAACTGCACCGCCTCCGCCACCTTCTGCGGTTCCTGGGGATCGAGGGGCATCGGAGAATGACCTTTATCTACTTGACAAAAAGCACAAGCGCGGGTGCAAGTCGGCCCCATCAACATAAAAGTCGCCGTTTTTTGGGCGTAACACTCGCCCCGGTTGGGACATCTGCCCTCTTCACAAATTGTGTGAATTTGTCGCTGTTTAATAATTTTCTGCACTTGCGAAAGTTCGCTGGCGAGGCCAATGGGGCGCCGCAGCCACTCCGGCATCGCCTCGATTTCGCTGCGTATTTGGGCGGCGGTTGCTTTGACAGTAGGAGTTTGAGGAGTTTGGGGCGACATAAAAATCAAGGGCATGGAGTTAATATATTCGATCGTATCCGAAATCAAAGTCTCGGAACTTGTAGCACTAGCGCGCGAAATCTCGATCGCGCTCAATTGCCGCAAAACTAAACTCGCGCAGAATTCTGGGTAGAATTCTCTTAGAGATATACTGAAGGTTGCAAAATCAGACCACACGGTTGGCGGCAAACTCAGAGACTTCTGTCCTGAGAGCAAAGCGACTTGGCGGACTTTAGTCCCCGTGGTGTGTGCTCTATAATCTAGAGGCAAGTAAGTAAATCAGTCTGCGTGACGAACCATCCTAGTACGGAGAAATTCCGGCCACTTAGTACACGCATTGAGGCGTCAAACAAAAAGAGCAAGCAATAGCAGGAAGGCAAGCGTGCGGAACTGGCGAAAGTGATAGACCCAGAAAGCATTTGAAAAGGATAACGCAAGCGCGATTGCAGCGTCGAAAGATAGTTGTATTGAGCGAAAGCGAGGCACCTTGACAATGCCTTTGAAGATTGGTTTCTGATCTATTCAAGAATCTCAGCGGTCTCGCACCCTGAGAGTGTCAACACTTATTACTGAAGGAGTCAGTCGTGGCCGGTCAAAAAATCTTGGTAATCGATGACAGTAAAGTCATCCGCGTCCGAGTTCGAGAGATGTTACCTCAGGGTAACTTTGAAGTTTTAGAAGCAAAAGACGGCGAAGAGGGACTCAAACTGATCCGTCAAGCCCGACCGAATCTAATTATGTTAGATTTTCTACTGCCTAAAGTCAGCGGTTGGGAAGTGTATCAAAAAGTGCAAGCCCATCCCGAGCTTTCCAAGATACCTTTGGTGATCATGTCAGGCCGCGAAGAAGAGGTGATGGAGAAAATTCCCAAACCCTTCGAGAAGCATTTTTTTGCATTCATTGCCAAACCCTTTGAGAAAAAGCAGCTAACCGAGGCGATCAAGTCGGCGATGGTACTGGCCAAAAAGAAACCAGTCCCAGAAGCCCCAGCCACCGCGGCTGCACCCAGCTCCGGAGCCGGCGGCGCCGATATTCAGGCGATGACTAAGCAAATGGCGAAAATGCAAGCGGAAATTGATGCACTCAAAAAACAAATGACTCAGGTGATTACAATCATCAAGCAGAAATTGAAATAATTCTGCGGTGTTCTGAAGGTACTCATGTATAAGGCACTCAGGTAGAAGGAAACTTCCACACTGTGAAAATTTCTGGCTTTGTGGTCTCAATGGGTTGCCTGAACTCCGCAGTTTTTAGCTAAATTTCTCGATCGCGCGCCCTACCCAACAACGTGCAACAAGTTTCTCACAATCTCCGTGAGAAAATCAATTAAAAGTTAAAAATAACACCAGGGAGGAAATCAATTATTAATCTTGATTAGGATTTTTAATTGCCGCTCGTGCCACGCTCAACTATCAACTCCTCAGTCTCATTTTTTTGGTTAATGACTAACGACTATTCCGATTTTTTGCCTCAACTGCGTGCCTCAACAGAGCAATTATTGAAAAAATTAGACTGCTTCGATCGAGCGCAGGTATTAGCGATCGGAGATTTGACCTTGGACGAGTTTCTTACCGGACAAGTAGAGCGAATTTCCCGCGAAGCACCTGTGCTGATTTTGCGCTACGAGAATACTCGGCAATTACCCGGAGGTGGCGCAAATGCTGTCTACAATTTAGCAAAACTCGGAGGTAAAGTAAAAGTTGCTGGTTTGGTGGGAAAAGACGACCAGGGAAAGGCTTTGTGCGGCATTTTTGAGGCGGCCGGAATTGATACGGCTGGGATTTTAATCGATTCGCAGCGTCCCACTGTCACCAAAACTCGCATTTCCGGGCACGCGCGGCAGTCGGTGACTCAGCAAATTGTCCGAGTCGATCGCAAATCGGACGAGTTGCCGGATTTAGACTTGCAGTTACAATTAGCTGACTACATCCGGCAGCAAATCCCGACAGTAGATGCTGTGGTGTGTTCGGACTACGGCGATGGAGTTTTGACTCGTTTGGCGATCGAATCGGCAGTCGTTCCCGGCAAAACTATTGTGGACGCTCAAACAAATTTGCAGCGATATTCCGGAGCCATGCTGTTTACTCCGAACTTGCCAGAAGCCGAGCAAGCAGTCGGATATGCTATCAAAAATTCTCAGACTTTAATGCAAGCAGGACGGGATTTGTTGAACTTAACTCAAGCTCAAAAAATCCTGATTACTCGCGGCGAAGAAGGGATGAGTTTGTTTGAAAGAGTCAACGGCGAAGCTATTAAAAATTCACCTCCTCCCACATCCACTTGTGAACAGGGAGAATTTGCCATTCAAAGCTGGGATATTCCGCCTTTTAACAAAACAGATGTCTTCGATGTAACTGGTGCTGGAGATACAGTCGTAGCAGCAATGACTTTAGCTTTGTGCGTCGGTGCATCCGGTTGGGAAGCGGCGGTTTTGGGAAATTTGGCCGCTAGCATTGTCGTGCGTCAATTCGGTACGGCGACGACGACAGCAGAGGAGATGAAAGAAGCTTTGAAAACGATGGTTTATGACTAATTATTGGGAATTGGGAATTGGTCATTGGGAATTGGTCATTGGGAATTGGTCATTGGGAATTGGTCATTGGGAATTGGTCATTGGGAATTGGTCATTGGGAATTGGTCATTGGGAATTGGTCATTGGGAATTGGGTCAATACGGTTTACTTAACACTATTTATGCCCCGGAGATCCCCCTCGCATCCCCCTGGTTGTAGGGGGACTTTGAGAGCATTCTTGTCCCACCCCCTACTCCCCTTTTTTAAGGGGTGTGCCAGGGAGATATCTCTTAAGTGAACCGTATTGGGTTATGGGTAATTAGTAATTGGTAATTGGTTATAGGTTATTTATTCCCAATGCCCAATTCCCAATGCCCAATGCCCAATTCCCAATAATTACTTACTCTTTTTCAAAATTTGTCCGTTGTCATCAATCGTCAAACCAGTATTTGGAAAATCGCTCTTTGTCAAACGGCGAATCAACCCCACAGTCCTAAAATCGTCATCCACAGATGGAATACCTTGGCTGTTAAGTTCGACGGGGATAATCTTACCAGAAACAAAATCCCCTTTTGGAGTCATTTTTACATCTAAAATCAGAGATTGACCTAATACTCCGGCTGTGGACAAAGTGCGATAACCCATAAAATTGCCCAGGGAATACGCAATCAATTTCCCTTTATACAGTTCCAAAGCTCTGGTAACGTGCGGGCCATGTCCCAAAATCAAATCTGCTCCCGCATCAATCATCGTGCGCGAAAACAAAACCATATTTCCCCGATTTTCTCCGTAAAAGAACTCGTTTGTATTTCTGACATTTTGAGCTCCGGTTCCTTCAGCTCCAGCATGAACTGATATGACTACAATATCAGCCTTTTGCCTCGCTTTTTTCACAACTTCTGCCCCCGCCTTCAGTTCCAGCAAGGAATTGTGAACTTCGCCGTAGTTGCTGAAACCTATAAAAGCAACGTTTACGCCCTTGACGTTTTGATAAACAATTTGATCTCTTTTACCAACAGCTTTCATACCGTTGCTGTCGATGTTTTTGATCGTGTCCTTAAATCCCTGCTCGTTAAAATCGTAGGAGTGATTGTTGGCAACATTCAAGATATCAAAACCCACATCTTTGAAAATTTTGGCATAACTCGGAGGCGTCCGAAAGGCAAACAGCATTCCTCCGCCGCCTCCTTTGGAGCTGTAAGGATAATCGGTCATCGTGCTTTCAAAATTGCCAAACAGAATATCGGCTCCTTGGAGGTAAGATTTTACCGATTCAAATAAACGCTCCTTATTTTCCGGCAGTTTGTTGTAGGGGAAATTGGTGCCGGGGATCATGTCGCCAACTGCTTTGATGCTGACAGTTGCGGGCAGATTTGTAGGTATTTTTGCTGCCTGCAAGGGCGATTTTGATGCGGGTTTGGTGGCGGATGTTGATGCTGGGATCGATTCCTTGCGGGATGGTTTCGCTGCGCTTACTTTTTGTACCCCAGCTTTTGGCGTGAGAGGGTTAATGGTAGCGGTGGTTGAGGATTTGTTAAATTGAGAACCCAGTACAAAGCCAGCTATCGGTACGAGAATCAGACTCAGAGCACCGACTGACAGCCAAGATTTTTTAGTTTTAGTGCGGGCTAACTTTGCCCGTGGTGATGGCTTTGGCTGCGGTAGGTTTGTGGGTTGGGGAGTTGGGATTTTAGCGGGTGGAGGCGGGAATTTTTCTGGTATTTGAGACGGTGCAGTTGTGACATTTTGAGTGTTTTCTATGGTTGGCAAAGTCACAGGAATTTGGGCAGCGGGTGCGCTCACCGCAGCCGCTCCACTGACAGAAACTGTTGCTCTTTCGGCAACAGGCACACTAACAGGTGCTTTTGTCAAGGGTTTTTTTAATTCTACCGTCTGAGTCCAAGCGGGTAATTGCTGGCCTTCGAGCCGCCCGTAAACTGTTACTCCGTAAATGTGATTTGGTTGCAGCCGCTGCAATCCTTTGAGTGCGACTCGGAGACAGGCTTCTTCTGCGGGCAATTGTTCTGCTTCCAGCAGTAGGTGCAGGGTGTCATTTTCCAGGCTGGCTTTAGCGGTGACGCCGAAGCTTTGGAGTGCTTGGCCTAGCAGAAATGCGATCGCCTTGGGGTCGCCTTCTTTTGCTAAATTTAGAATATCTTGTTGGCTCACAAATGCCTCTACTCTCACACGATAAATTTAGCTCGATCTTATATCACATTCGGCGAAAAACAATGAAATTGCGATGATTTAACATAAGTGAGTAAGTACAAATAAACATACTGAAAATATTTGGTGAACAGGTAAGAATGCTCTCAAAAACCTGGTTTCTCGTTGCTGTAGTAAATCCCGCTTGTCCGGCTTGCGATTAAGATGAAGACAAAAGCGATCGCTCGGCGATGACGCAGTGAAACTCACTGCGTCATGCTACCCGCGAGAAATCGACGGCGAGCCACAATTGCCCGCCATCCCCCCGGAGCGCACCCGTGCTGTGCTGGCGGCAGCCGGAACGCCTGCACAGCAGGTAGCTGAGGCGAAAGCAGTCAATCAACTTTCTCGATGCCGCTGCTTTACCCGCAGCCTCCGATTTAGTTATTTTCAAACTAATTAGTTAAAACAGTTGCACGTCAATGACGCAATTGTGTTATCGAGATCCGGAGCGCTGCCGCCTCAAATTATGATTTTTCGCGAGAAGGGTGCTATTTGTGAGTTAGTTGAGCGCAGAGCAGCTAGGATCGAGCTAACTCAAGGTTACACTAAAGCTCGTCAGGCGGCGGCCTCTCAAAAACCCGATTGAGTCTTATGGCGCATTACCGCTCCAGTTTATGTTTATTGACCTGCATTGCCTGTCTGGGCGCTGCCTTTAGTCCCAGTGCGGACGGAAGGCAACAGATTGTCAATGCTTCGTACCGGGTTGTTTCCGAAGAAATTGCTCAGGCGAACTCTCCCCCGGACGACCGCCAGGACTCGAATCCTCCAAAACCCTCACCAGCGCCCAATAAAAACAAATCCTTGCCCCCGAAAACGCAAAAATCTAATTCCAAAATCCCGAAACCAATCTCCCAAATAATTGTCATTTTGTCGCAGCAACGGGGGCTGTTAATGTTGGGTTTTGCAGCAGTTGTAGTCACGGCAGCGGCAGTATTTATCATGCTAAAATTAGTTGGCAGCGACGATTCAAATCATCGAAAGCGAATAGGCCCAAGAGGCTCTCGCCACAACCCAAGAAACCCTGCATTCAGCAATCCCGAGGTTGAGACAAATTTGCCGGAAACCCGACAGCAACGGCTGGCTTCTGGGGCAGCAAAACCATTACCACCATTGCCCTATCCTGTTAATTCATCCAAGGGCTACAATCCCGATGGCAACGATCGACCTTTACCGTTTATCCTAGAACGGGGCGCAGAAGAATCTGAGGATGCAGGGGTAGAGGGCGATCGAATTAATTCCGATATCGGGACGGAGGAAAAGCACAGCAACGGCAACGGCGACTCGGCTTTGAACATTCCCGAAACAGCTAATCGAGCCTCTGAGCTAGCAAATCGCAAAAAAAATATTTCTCTTCCAGAAAAGGAGCCGAAACCTAAACTCGATGTTATTGAAAAACTAATTGAAGATTTGCAGCACCTAAATCCAGCACAGAGGCGCAAAGCAATTTGGGAACTCGGTCAGCAAGGAGATTCCCGAGCAGTGGAGCCGTTGCTCGATTTGCTGGCAAATTCTGACTCTAAACAGTACAGTTTAATTTTGGCAAGTGTCTCGGAAATTGGCATCCGCACCCTCAAACCGATGAATAATGCCTGGTCAATTTCCCTGCAAAATGAAAACCCTGAAGTGCGGAAAAATACGATTCGCGACTTGACGCGGATTTACGAATTGGTGAATCAAATCAGTCACTTGTTGCATCGCGCCACGGACGATCCAGATACAGAAGTTCAGGAAACTGCCCGCTGGGCAATCAATCAGTTGAATCGCATCCGCCCGCGTTCTGGGAGGGATGATTAGTCAGTTGACAGTTGACAGTTGTCAGTTGACAGTTGACAGTAATCGTAGGGTGTGTCGCCATGAATAATCCCTAAAAAATATCGACAATTTAACAGCGACGCACCTTTTGACGATGGTCATTGTAAACAAGTACAATATTTATTGTCTAGCAATCTTTTGTCTAAATGGTATAAAATATAAGCCAATACGGTTTACTTAAGAGAGGGCGCGTGCCGGCCTTGATACAGTCGATTATTTCATAGATTGTTAGCCGGCACCCACCCCTACCGCAATCTGGTTGACTTCAGAAATTAGTTTACTTAAGAGTGGGTTTTGCCTTGATACAGTCGATTATTTCATAAATTATTCGCCGGCACCCACCCCTACCGCAATATGGTTGACTTCAGAAATTAGTCAAAAAGCCTATTTGTCAACCGTATTGAAATATAAGCGGGCGGAGATGCTCGTATTGCACTCGAAAAATTATTATTTTAAGACAAAGCTAAATTTGATAATATGCTAGAAGAAGTGATTAATAACTAATGACTAATGACCAATAACTCTTTAAAATTATTGTTCCTATCAACTTCTGTCGGTCAACTCGGTTCGGGGTTGGGCGGCGGAGTCGAACTTACAGTGTTCAACATTGCTAAAGAATTGCAGCGCCGAGGTCATAAAATAACTGTTGTAGCACCGAAGGGTTCAGTTTTAGAATCAATTCCAGTAATTGAAATAACTGGCGATTTGCAAGTAACCGCCCAAACACAAGATTACCAAGATCCGATTGTGATGCCGGCAGATTCTGTGCTGGCAAATATGTGGGAATATGCGCGCCAAGTTCAGGATGAGTGGGATCTGATTGTTAACTTTGCCTACGATTGGCTGCCATTTTATTTGACGCCATTTTTTAGGACTCCGATCGCCCATTTTATCAGTATGGGCTCACTTTCGCGATCGTTCGATCGCATTGCCGAACAAATCGCTGCCAAATTTCCCGGTACTCTGGGAGTTTGCACCCTTACCCAAGCTCAAACCTTTGCCTTTGCTAGCGAGTGTGAGTTGGTGGGAAACGGCGGCATCGATTTATCGCTGTACGAATTTTGCGGCCAACCGGAATCAAAATTAGCTTGGCTAGGTCGCATCGCCCCGGAAAAAGCCTTAGAAGATGCCGTGGCGGCTGCAAAAATTACAGGCATTCCCCTGAAAATTATGGCAAAATGCAGGATGAGAATTATTGGCAAAAAATTTGTGCAGATTACCCGGATGCTCCGGTAGAATATTTAGGGTTTTTGACAACAACCAAAATGCAAGAGCAAGTCCGTCAGTGCCGAGCATTGTTGATGACGCCGCGCTGGGTGGAGGCTTTCGGAAATGTCGCGATCGAGGCTTTAGCGTGCGGTGTGCCTGTGATTGCCTATGAGCGCGGGGGGCCTGCGGAAATTGTTCGAGATGGGTTGACGGGCTTTTTAGTGAAGCCTGACAGTGTAAATGGCTTGGTAAGTGCGATCGACCGTTTGGATGAAATTGACCGCAACGCTTGCCGGCGACAAGCAGAGGTAGAATACAATTTAGTCGTGGCGGGCGATCTTTTTGAGCGCTGGTTCAAGTCTATTCTAAAATTGAGTTAAATAAACTCTTAATCGACTACAACAACAAACAAAAAAACTATGGCAACTGAACGTTTAGTGCTTTTATCGAGTAGAGAAGTCGAAAAAATGCGTCAAGCTGGCCGCTTAGCAGCTCAGCTTCTGCTGCATCTGGAACCAATGATTAAACCTGGTGTCAGCACTCTGCAAATTAATGATGAAGCGGAACGCTGGACTTTAGCCCACGGCGCAAAAAGTGCTCCGCTAGGTTATAAAGGATTTCCGAAATCTCTGTGCGCGAGTGTCAATGAAGTTGTTTGTCATGGTATTCCAAATGCTAAACAAATTCTCAGAAGAGGTGACATTATTAATATTGATGTCACGCCTTTAGTTGATGGCTATCATGGCGATACTTCTAAAACCTTTTTTGTTGGGGAACCTTCACCTGTAGCTAAACGATTGGTTGAAGTAACTGAGGAATGTCTCAGAAGAGGAATTGCGGAAGTTAAGCCGGGTGCTCGCACTGGAGATATCGGTGCGGCGATTCAAGAATATGCGGAAGCGCAGGGTTTTTCGGTAGTGCGAAATTTTGCGGGACACGGCGTGCATCGCGTTTTTCACACTGAACCGGAAATTTTGCATTACGGTAAGCGGGGGACTGGAAAGAAGCTCAGACAAGGCATGGTTTTTACGATTGAACCGATGATTAATGAGGGGACTTGGGATGTGGAAATTTTGGCGGATGGTTGGACTGCTATTACTAAGGATGGAAAGCTTTCGGCTCAATTTGAACATACTCTGGCTGTGACTGATTCTGGGGTAGAAATTTTGACTTTGCCTTAAAGCATTTCCTAGTTATCTGCGTTAATCTACGTTAATCTGTCTGCAATCTGCGGTTTACGTATTAATCAAAGATTTATGCAATTTAAGTCAAAAAGAAGGGCGGGTTTTGCCTTGATACACTCGATTGTCTCATGAATTTTTAGCTTAACCCGCCCCTACCGCAATATGGTTGACTTCAGAAATTCGTCAAAAAGCCTATTTTAAAATCGGATTGGGTTAGGTGCGTCGCTATAGAGATTGTTCATTTTTAGTCAGAGATTTTTCATGGCGACACACCCTACGAGTAATGACAAATGACAAATGACAAATGACTAATATGAAATGGCTACAACCGGGAGATTTGCTTAGGGTAATTGCGCCTAGTGGGGCGCTGCGAGAATTGACTAATTTTGAGCGGGGTTTGGAAATTTGGAAATCTCGCGGCTATCGAGTTGAATTGACACCGGGTTTTGCCGATCGCACTGGCTATTTGGCAGGTTCCGACGAAAACCGCGTCCGACAGCTCGCAGATGCCCTCAGTGACCCGGATTGTCGTGGTATTCTGTGTGCTAGAGGTGGTTTCGGTAGCACTCGACTTTTGGAAAAAGCTAGGGTGGACGATCGGGCAAATTCCCAGTTTCCGACTCCCGAATCCCATGCGCCGAAATGGTTAATCGGCTTTTCTGATATTACGGCTTTGCTGTGGAATGACGCTAAGTTGGGGATTTGGGGCGTTCACGGGCCGCTGCTGACGACTTTGGCGGCTGAACCTGATTGGTCTGTCGATCGACTGTTTGACTGCATCGAAGGCCGTCCGTTACAATCTTTGCAAGGTAAAGGTTGGGCTGGTGGAAAGGCTACCGGGCGGCTGTTTCCGGCGAATCTGACGGTGGCGACTCATTTGCTCGGAACCCCGTATCAACCGGATTTAACAGGTGCTATTCTCGCATTTGAGGATGTTTCCGAGGCTCCTTACAGGGTCGATCGTATGTTGACTCAGTGGCGGATGGCGGGGGCTTTTGCGGGAGTGCGGGGGATTGCTTTGGGGCGCTTTAGTCGCTGCGAGGTTGGCCCGGATAGTATTAGTTTTAGCATTGATGAGGTTTTGCGCGATCGGCTGAGTGACTTAAATATTCCCATTGTCTCAGATTTGCCGTTTGGGCACGAGGGAGTTAACGCTGCTTTACCGATGGGAATTGAGGCGAGTCTGGATGCGGAATCGGGATTGCTGATTTGTGGGGATACATCGCAACTTTAGATGCGACATCAACGTCTACTAAGTTTAACTTGAGATTTTGCACCAGCTAAATAGCTGATCCCCCCTAACCCCCCTTAAGAAAGGGGGAACCGGAAGCGATCAAAGTCCCCCTTTTTAAGGGGGATTTAGGGGGATCGAGACGGGTGCATCTCACTTTTGCAAATATGTTTGTAGGGGCGAAGCATGACCGCAGTCAATATGGGATTATAACTAATAACTTATATGCGGTCATGCTTCGCCCTCTTCAAAAACCAGATGCACCCGAACGAAACTCTGGCAAAAGCGAGATTAATCAAGGGTTTTAGTTGGTAGTTTGTAGGGTGCGTCAGGGGAAAATGATTAGTCTGCGATCAAAACAGTCAACCCTGACGCACCCTACAACTTGGTTTGTAGTAAAGACTTCAGTCCTTTCTTACTCAACAAGCTAAGAAGGACTAAAGTCCTCACTACGAACCTTAGTGCAAAATTAAGATTTAGCACCAGCTAAATAGTCCAGTTGGGTGAGGTTAACACGGTTGGCAGAAATTAGATTTAAAATGGTGTGTATGCAAATGTCGGCGCAAACAAGGCAAAAAGATTTTAAAATTTTTGAGAGGTTGAAATGAAAGTACACAACTTGTTAAACAGTATAGCTGCCACTGTCCTAGTTGCCGGATTGGCACTTACCGCAATTCCGTCAAGTGCAGTTGCTGAATCCATACAGAATAACGATCGCATAGATGGAGTAATCCGGCGCACTTCCCCGATTTACCGTTTCCGAAATATGTGGACACCCGGAACTCCGACAGAGGAATTGCGGGGTCAAGAATATACTTTCAGTGCGCGGGAAGGCGATAACATTGAAGTGTTTTTAGATACGGGTCGAAGTCGCGGTTTTACTCCTGTAATGGTACTATTTTACGGGAACAACAAGCAAGTCGCTTTTACGCAAGACAGTTCTTTTAATTATGTGATTCCCCGCAGCGGCGATTACAAGCTGTTGGTGTTGGCGAAAGATGCTGCGAGGGGCGGTAGCTACACGGTGGAAGTTGCGGGAATTGATGGCGGCGACAGACGGGCTAGCAATCGGCGGGATGACAGAAACGACAGCAGGCGTAGCAGCAGCTACGATGGAGAACGGATTTTGCGTGATGATTTTGGCTTGCGACCTGTTGATTGTGCCGATCGACGTTCTATAGTAAGAGTCAGGTTTGATGATACCGGCAGGGACGGGACTTATTGCGCTGTACCGACTAGGGCTGTTCCGGCGGGCGATTATTATTACAATTCGCGGACTAGGGATTTAGATTCGGCGAGGGCGGATGATAGTAGATTCGATCGCCCTAATGATAATAGCAGGTTCGATCGTCCTGAGCAATGTCGCGTATCCGTAGGCGGAGTGTGTGTGACTAGGTAAGCGCGAAAAAATCATCTTTTCCCAGGAATTGTAGGGGCGGGTTCACCCTAATTTGTAACTCAAATGAACAATATCTATAAACCCGCCCCAACCCAACCAACCATCTTTTCCCAGGAATTGTAGGGGCGGGTTCACCCTAATTTGTAACTCAAATAAACAATATCTATAAACCCGCCCCAACCCAACCAACCAACTCCGATTAGGAACAAGTTTTCCCGGTTCTGCGATGGGTTGGGGCGGGTTTTTGAGTCCGTCGATTTCATTGTAGATTTGGGCGAACCCGCCCCTACAAATTTTGGTATTTTAGATGTAATTTTGGATTTGTGAAGCGGAGTATATGTGACTAGGTAAGTCCGAAAAAATCATCTTTTCCGAGGATTTGTAGGGGCGGGTTCACCCTAATTTGTAACTCTAATCAACAATATTTATAAACCCGCCCCCACCCAACCGATGGGTGGGGGCGGGTTTTTCAGTTCTGGGATTTGATGATCTGAATTTGGGCGAACCCGCCCCTACAAATCTTGGTGTTTTAGATATTTTGGGGATTCGTGAAGAGGTAATTTCGATCGAAATAAAGTGCAGTAAATCGACAGAAAAAGTTCGACATTTCAATTGTTTTATTCGCAATATATTGGTATATATTCGGCTAGTCCTTAAGTCTTTTTAGGATTGTAGCGCGGGCTCGGAAACCCGGTTTCTTGGTAGAAACCGGGTTTCTTTGCGTCGCGAGTTTCCATTCAATTAGTTTCCCCAGCGAGTGGGGAGCCAACATTAGGTAAAGCCTATATGTCAGTTATAAGGTTTCCATTCAATTAGTTTCCCCAGCGAGTGGGGAGTGACACAAGATGGGAAAGTTGTAGCTAGTTATGGAGGAGCTGAGTTTCCATTCAATTAGTTTCCCCAGCGAGTGGGGAGGGTAATCGCATTGTTGGTCACTTCGCTGCACACGGAGTGATATTTGAGTTTCCATTCAATTAGTTTCCCCAGCGAGTGGGGAGCAAGGATAACGGAACTTTGCAGCTTAATAACACCCTTGGCTAGTTTCCATTCAATTAGTTTCCCCAGCGAGTGGGGAGCTTGAGCGCAAGCTTTTCAGATTCCTCGGGGTTTTACGAGGTTTCCATTCAATTAGTTTCCCCAGCGAGTGGGGAGAAAATGTATCAATGTTTAATGTTGTGGATTCTATGGGTTTCCATTCAATTAGTTTCCCCAGCGAGTGGGGAGAGCAATGCAGTCTTGCAACCCACAACCGCAATCTTGAAATTTGGTTTCCATTCAATTAGTTTCCCCAGCGAGTGGGGAGTAAACTGATCATCACCTCAGAAAGAGATTCTAACAATGGTCTTAAATTTTCCCGTTTCCATTCAATTAGTTTCCCCAGCGAGTGGGGAGCTATCTCCACATCAACTGTTTTACACTTTTCTGACGTGTTTCCATTCAATTAGTTTCCCCAGCGAGTGGGGAGTAATTGCTCAATAACTCCATTGAGTTGATACATTTTGCGTTTCCATTCAATTAGTTTCCCCAGCGAGTGGGGAGCTCCTTCATGGCGACATCAACCGGGTAAACACGGGTTTCCATTCAATTAGTTTCCCCAGCGAGTGGGGAGCCAACAGTAGTACGGTAGAGATCCGCATCTTCGCAGGTTTCCATTCAATTAGTTTCCCCAGCGAGTGGGGAGTTTGGAATCATTATCACAAGAATTAACCGGAGAAGACTAATGACGGTTTCCATTCAATTAGTTTCCCCAGCGAGTGGGGAGCTTCTAGAGGCTGGTTTTAAGACCGACGAAGACAGTTTCCATTCAATTAGTTTCCCCAGCGAGTGGGGAGTCCAAACTTCGGGCTGTACTACCCACACTAAAAGGTTTCCATTCAATTAGTTTCCCCAGCGAGTGGGGAGCTAATAACTGTAACCGCGGTGATAACCGCGAAAAGTTTCCATTCAATTAGTTTCCCCAGCGAGTGGGGAGAGTACAGTGCACCTGCATACGAACCAACCGCCCAAGCAGTTTCCATTCAATTAGTTTCCCCAGCGAGTGGGGAGTCCCAAGCCTACCTGTAAGGCGGTCTCCTTGTACACACCGTTTCCATTCAATTAGTTTCCCCAGCGAGTGGGGAGCTGGCCTCTATGAAGTAGTAATGCGAATACTGGCGGGGGCAGTAGGGCGCCAGGTTTCCATTCAATTAGTTTCCCCAGCGAGTGGGGAGTTAACAAAAATGGAACAGAAACTTTTCATGTTTCTGGAGTGCTGTTTCCATTCAATTAGTTTCCCCAGCGAGTGGGGAGGTTAATTAATGGATTATGTTATAGCTGCGCGGAAAAGTTTCCATTCAATTAGTTTCCCCAGCGAGTGGGGAGAATTCCAGCCCAGATGGCTCTGCTTCACCTAAGCCTCAGTTTCCATTCAATTAGTTTCCCCAGCGAGTGGGGAGACCTCCATCATACACCCTATACAGCGCAACCTGTCCAGAGGCCATTTGCGAGGCTCCCCCAAATTACCCCTCAAAACTCCTTCAACCCCAAAGAGAAAATAGCTGAAACCCTTACCCAGCAATGCTGCGAGGGTTAGAACGAAACAGCGTCATCTCAGCCATTTTTCCCTCAGCCTCGCAAACTACCACAGTTCGATCGCAAATCAAGCTCTACCAATCAACTAATCCTGTCCAGAAAGTAGAAGCCCCGAAAAACAGATGCGGAGATTGCTTCGTGCCTCGCAATGACAGATAGCGCCTCGCAATGACAGACAACAGGTACCGCCGATCGCACAACTTTCGATCGAAAAGGACGATCGCACAATGGTAAGCTACCAAAGACATTAAAATATCTAAGGTAGAGACAAGTTAAGATGTCGGCATTAAATGAAGTTCCCTTACTGTTGCGGGCAGCCCGCGGCGAAACCCTAGACCGCCCGCCCGTGTGGATGATGCGCCAAGCCGGTCGCTACATGAAAGCCTATCGAGATTTGCGAGAAAAGTATCCATCCTTTCGCGAACGTTCCGAAATACCCGAAGTTGCGATCGAAGTTTCCCTTCAGCCGTGGCGCGCGTTTCAACCCGACGGCGTAATCTTATTTTCCGATATTGTCACCCCCATGCCCGGTTTGGGCATCGACATGGACATCGCCGAAGGTAAAGGCCCGATAATCCACGCACCCATCCGCACTCAGCAGCAAATCGACAACCTGCAACCGCTGAACCCCGAAGAAAGCTTACCGTTTATCAAAACCATCCTCCAATCCCTGCGCGCGGAAGTTGGCAACAAATCCACCGTGCTCGGCTTTGTCGGCGCACCTTGGACTCTAGCAGCCTACGCAGTTGAAGGTAAAGGTTCTAAGGATTATGCCATCATCAAAAACATGGCATTTTCCGATCCAACTTTACTGCATCAATTGCTCTCAAAATTCGCCGATGCGATCGCAGTTTACGTCCGCTATCAAATCGACTGCGGCGCGCAAGTAGTGCAAATGTTCGATTCCTGGGCCGGCCAACTCTCCCCGCAGGATTACGACACCTTCGCCTTACCATACCAAAAACAAGTATTCGAGCAAGTCAAAAAAACCCATCCTGACACCCCGCTAATCCTATTAGTCACAGGTAGCGCGGGCCTCCTGGAACGGATGACAACATCCGGCGCGGACATCATCAGCGTTGATTGGACGGTTGATATGGCCGACGCACGCCGACGTTTGGGCCCCAACATGAACGTTCAAGGAAATCTCGATCCCGGCGTATTGTTTGGTTCTCAACCGTTTATTCGCGATCGAATTCTTGATACAATTCGCAAAGCTGGCCCGCGTGGACACATCCTCAACTTAGGACACGGCGTATTACCAGGAACCCCCGAAGATAACGTGCGTTACTTCTTTGAAACCGCCAAACAAGCCGACAAATTGCTCGCAGTTACTGCTTAAATTTGATTGCGATTGCAATATTCGTAGGGAAACGGCAATGCCGTCTCCCTACCGTGCCAACAACCCACAATATTTGTGGACAAAACACACAATATTTGTAACAAAGAAAGAGGACACGGCAGTGCCGTTTCCCTACCATGAAAAGAGGACACGGCAATGCTCTTGTCCCCCCCTTAGCAAGGGGGGTTAGGGGGGTTCTAGAACCTAACCGCCAAACAACAGTCTATAACCACGTTTGACATTAAATGAAAAGAGGACACGGCAATGCCGTTTCCCTACCATGAAAAGAGGACACGGCAATGCTCTTGTCCCCCCCTTAGCAAGGGGGGTTAGGGGGGTTCTAGAACCTAACCGCCAAACAACAGTCTATAACCACGTTTGACATTAAATGAAAAGAGGACACGGCAATGCCGTTTCCCTACCATGAAAAGAGGACACGGCAATGCTCTTGTCCCCCCCTTAGCAAGGGGGGTTAGGGGGGTTCTAGAACCTAACCGCCAAACAACAGTCTATAACCACGTTTGACATTAAATGAAAAGAGGACACGGCAATGCCGTTTCCCTACCGTATAAAAAGGACACGGCAATGCCGTTTCCCTACCATCAAAAACCCTCATCTCTCCCATCTTCCCCTCCGGCAAAATGAACCCCAAAAAAATTTTTGTAACGGGTGCAAGTGGCTGTATCGGTCACTACATGGCCGAAACCTTAATTCAACAGACAAACCACGAACTCTACCTATTAGTTCGCAACCCAGACAAGCTAAAATTTGACACAAAAGCCCGCCCCGGCATCAACATCATACAGGGCGACATGAAAAACATCGAGCAATTTGCCGAACTTCTCCAAACAATAGATGTCGCAATTTTAGCCGCCACAGCTTGGGGAGGAACCCAAGAAGTTTTTGATGTCAACGTCAGCAAAACCCTGCAATTAATTCAACTACTTTCGCCCGAAACTTGCCAACAAGTAATCTACTTTTCAACCGCCAGTATTCTCGGTAGAGATAACAACTTGCTCAAAGAAGCCGGAGAACTCGGAACAGATTACGTTCGCTCGAAATACGAGTGCATGACGCAATTATCGACATTGACAAATGTGCCTCCGATTACCGCACTTTACCCAACATTAGTATTGGGAGGAGACGCCGATAAACCAGTTTCTCACCTATCATCCGGCTTACCACTCGTCGCCAAATGGATTGGTTTGATTCGCTGGCTGAAAGCAGACGGCAGCTTTCACTTCATCCACAGCGCCGATATTGCCACGGTAGTTAATTATTTAGTTGAACATCCGACTGCTTCCGAAGAAACGCGACATTTTGTACTCGGAAATCCGGCGATTACCGCGAATGAAGTTGTCGAACAAGCTTGCAAATATTTGCATACAAAAATATTCTTTCGGATTACTCTGTCACCTTGGCTTGCCGATTTCTTTATTTGGTTGTTCCGAATTCAAATGGCTGCTTGGGATAGATTTTGCATCAGCTACCGCCATTTTACTTATCAAAATCTGGTCAATCCCGAAAGCGTCGGATTGCCGAGTTACTGCGGCACAGTTGCTGATATGTTAAGAACTAGCGGAATTCCTGATAAAAATGCAAAGTAGCGCGTAGACTCCGCACCAATAATCGGACGGGCTAGAAGCCCATCCCACAAGAAGAAAGATTGTGGGATGGGCTTCTAGCCCGTCCCTAATTCTTGCTATTCAAGTCTACTGTTTCAAAATTCTTTTTTGCCTAATTCCTACACTTTTGAAGCCATTACCGTCAATTAGCGATCAAATAAGATAAGATATCAGCATTTGCGGGCTTTGACAACAAACTGCAAATTCATTAAATTGCGTCGGTTATCTTCGTGTTAGGGGGTGTCGCCCCTCGTCAGATAGTCGATCGCGCGCAAGATCGTAATTTTAGCCGTAACATTAAGTCTTGAGAGTCGATCGAACTCTCAGACACGCCAGCCCGATCGCAAGTTATTTACTGATGTGAGGTTTAACATAATATGCGAGTGCTTCTAGTTTACCCCCTGTTCCCGAAAACATTCTGGTCTTACGAGAAAATCCTAGAATTAGTCGATCGCAAAGTGCTGCTTCCACCGCTGGGTTTGGTAACAGTAGCAGCTATTCTACCCCAAGAATGGGAATTTAAGTTAGTCGATCGCAACATCCGACAAATCACCGAAGCAGAATGGGAATGGGCGGAGCTCGTTATTCTGTCTGCGATGATTGTCCAAAAAGAAGACTTGCTAGACATCATCCGCGAAGCCAAGCGGCGCGGTAAATCCGTAGCCTGCGGTGGCCCCTACCCGACTTCCGTACCCGAAGAGCCCCAAGCAGCCGGCATCGATTACCTGATTCTCGACGAAGGCGAAATCACCCTACCGATGTTCGTCGAAGCCATCGCGCGGGGTGAAAAAAGTGGAATGTATCGATCGGACGGCGTAAAACCCGATGTTACCACAACCCCAGTTCCCCGCTTCGACCTGCTGGAATTAGACAGCTACGATTCGATGTCGATTCAATTTTCGCGAGGTTGTCCATTCCAGTGCGAATTCTGCGATATCATCGTCCTCTACGGTCGCAAACCCCGCACCAAGGAGCCCCAACAACTAATAGCAGAACTAGACTGTCTCTACAACCTAGGTTGGCGGCGCGGCGTGTTCATGGTAGATGACAACTTTATCGGGAACAAACGCAGTGTCAAACTATTGCTAAAAGACTTAGAAGTCTGGCAAATAGAACACAAATTCCCCTTCAACTTCAACACAGAAGCATCCATCGACTTAGCCCAAGACCAAGAATTGATGGACATGATGGTGAAGTGTCATTTCAACGCAGTATTTCTGGGAATTGAAACCCCCGACGAAGAAAGCTTGCAAATGACCAAAAAATTCCAAAACACGCGGAATTCCCTCACCGAATCAGTAGAATTGATTGCCAAATCCGGTTTACGAGTCATGGCCGGATTCATCATCGGATTCGACGGCGAAAAAGCAGGCGCAGGCCAACGCATCGTCAACTTCGCCGAAGCAGCAGCAATTCCGAGTACAACCTTTGGAATGTTGCAAGCTTTGCCGCACACTGCATTGTCCCACAGACTAGCAAAA
The DNA here is from genome assembly GCF_013299165.1 of Microcoleus sp. bin38.metabat.b11b12b14.051. Taxonomy (NCBI): domain Bacteria; kingdom Bacillati; phylum Cyanobacteriota; class Cyanophyceae; order Oscillatoriales; family Microcoleaceae; genus Microcoleus; species Microcoleus sp. bin38.metabat.b11b12b14.051. Next base: position 11,545 of record NZ_JAAFKD010000027.1, on the reverse strand, counting down.
GAAGGCAGATTGCGCGACAAATCAGGAAACCTGAATCAAACTACATTGATGAACTTCATTCCTACGCGGCCGCTAGAAGACATCGCGCGGGAATATGTCCAAGCATTTTCTGACGTATACGATGCTGAGAAATACCTAGACCGCACCTACCGCCACTTCTTGATGTTGGGTGCACCTACAGCAAATATACCATCAAGAATCCCCAGTTGGATCGACTTGCGAGCATTACTAACCGTAGTGTGGCGTCAAGGAGTCAAGCGTTCAACTCGCTGGAAATTCTGGCATCATTTGTTCAGCATTATCAAACGCAATCCAGCGGTTTGGGATCACTATTTAACAGTGTGTGCTCACAACGAGCACTTCCTAGAATACCGTCAAATTGTGCGGGATGAAATCGAAGAACAATTAGCCGAGTTTTTAGCTGACGAAGCTCAACAGGCGCAGCAAAAAGCCCTGATAGCTTCTATTGCCGAAAAACAAGTGCAAGTAGTTTAAAGTTGGGTAATTAAACCGGAATACCCAGATACCAACTTCTTTAACAGATTAGGTTTTTGGGTATTTTTTTGTTCCTAGTAGGTTTACCGATCAAAAAACAACCTTATTCATCACCAAATCCTCTGAATAGGATAAGCATCAAAAGCTTCATCTCGACTAATCAAAACAAGCGAATGATTTATCGTCTGTGCGACTAAAATGCGATCGAAAGGATCTCGATGATGAAGAGAAAGACCTTTATAAATCTGAGTATCTTCAAATGTAATTGGTAGAATTTGAGCGTTAAGATGTTGCAATTCTTTAGGAAGGTCTTCAAATTGTCGATTCAGTTGAAGCTTGCCAACATTAATTTTAATAGATATTTCCCAAAGGCTGGCAATACTAAAATACAAACCTGTTTTAGTATCAATCGCTTCTTTCGCCTTATTACCTAGATTTAAATCACCAAGCAAGTACCACAAAAAAGCATGAGTATCTAAAAGGAATTCCATCTTACATATATTCCTTTAAATCTTCCAGCGGTTGATCGAAATCATCAGACATCACGATTTGACCAGCCCAACTACCATAACCATGAGGTTGTTCAAGTTGTTCTGGAGACGATTCAGTGTTTGTGTGTTTCTCAAGTAAATATTTTGCATAATGCAATATCTCTTGTTTTAGGGATTCTGGCATCTTGACGATTGTTTCAAAAATCTGTAGATCGATAGTCATGATTTGTATGGAGTTTTTAGGATGCGATGTTTACTCATTATACTATAATTTATGATATCATAGAATCCACAACTTATAGATTCAAAAAATTATATGACCACAATAACAACAATAACAACAGCCTCCAAACTAGCAGATTACTACATTTGGTTTGCCAATGACGTAGGCTCTTACCTCAGCAACCACAAACTACAAAAACTCTTGTTCTATGCCCAAGCATGGTATCTAGCCTTTGAAGACACACCGCTGTTTGATGAGGATTTTGAAGCCTGGGTGCACGGGCCGACTATCCCGGCTTTATTTTACGAATACAAAGAACAATTTGGATTTAAGCCAATTCTCAAAGAAGTCAACAAACCAGAGTTTCCCGAAGCAGTACAAGAGTTTTTAGACGACTTATCTGGTGATTATTTATTTCGCGATGCTTATGAGTTGGAATTGATGGTGCGTCGCGAAGACCCTTGGATTAAGGCCAGAGGTAGCTTGCCAAAAGATGAACCTTCTCATGCTATTATTTCTAAGGAATCAATGAAAGAATACTACAAAACCCGTGTCATCGAAGAAGAATAAAAAAAGACAAGATACAAATCTTCGGAGTCAGTCATCTTCAGCCAACAGAGAGATTGTCCCCATACAAATACCGGAAGGAGTTAGTTTTTCTTTTAGGTATTATCAGGATGACAAAGATAAATTTTCACTAGCCGGCCGAGATGCTAGATATCTAGCATCTCTATTGAGAAGGCTGCGGGATTTATCACAATTGAATTCTCAAGAAATCATCAACAATCAGAGTAAAAGCCTGCGCTGTCATGGCATAGCATGGCAAGATACAACTGAGCCTAATGGTTTTGGAATTCCCAATGAAGCTATGCTAGTAAATATTCCCTACCAGTTTCAAATATCTGCTAATGAATACGGTAGGGTGCATGGTTTTTTTAGTGAAAATGTTTTTTATATTGTTTGGTTAGACCCAGACCACAATCTTTATAGTTGAAATTATCGTGATTTTAAATTAAGTGAATATCATATAATAAAAAAGTTATTGCGTCAAGATTTTTATGAATATTTGGGCGATTCGAGCGGACGAGAGAGTTAAGCACATTCATTTGACAGAAATAACAATTAGTGTTTATTTAATGGATGGAGGAATCATAACAAAAATGGTTTGTAGTGCGGACTTAAGTCCGCTCTCCGGCTGCGGACTTAAGTCCGCACTACAAACTAATACCATTTTGACAAATTGTTGCTACACTGATTAAGCTTATAGAAATTATATGTCATTATCATAAATTGCCGGAGACGGCAGTGCCGTGTCCCTACAGGTAAAAACCTCTAATTTATTTTTGGTAGCAATGTTTTTTTAAATTGGTATAACAAGCTATGAAATATCAAAAAACGCAGATGAGTTTAAATCATCTGCGTTCATCTGCGGTTTAACTAAACCCTGTTAAACAACCGCCGAAACCTGATCTACAGTCTTTACTTGAGTGAGGAAGTCGTGCAGTTTCTTACCTTCAATCACCTCAGTTTCCAGCAGTTGCGAGGTAATTGTTTCTAACAATTCTCGATTTTCCTTGAGAATATTCAAGGCTTGTGTGTGCGCGGTTTCGACAATATCTTTGACTTCTTTGTCGATCGCCTCAGCAGTTTGGGCACTAACAGCACGACGCCCATTTCCCATACCATCGTTGAGGAACATCGCCTGCTGGCCTTTGTCGTAGGCTAGAGGCCCCAAAACCTTGCTCATACCGTAGGTTGTGACCATTCTTTCGGCTAAATCTGTCGCTCTTTGCAGGTCATTTGAGGCGCCGGTAGTGATGCTACCGAAGACTACCTCTTCAGCCGATCGCCCTCCTAGCAGTGTAGCAATCTGACCGCGCAACTCCGACTCATCCAACAAGAAACGGTCTTCTGTTGGAACCTGCAACGTGTAACCCAATGCAGCCATACCGCGCGGGACGATCGAGATTTTCGACACTTCGCCACCACCGGCCATCACAGCACCCACCATCGCGTGCCCGACTTCGTGGTAAGCCACAATCTTCTTCTCTTTCTCGTTGAGCACCCGGCTCTTCTTTTCCAAGCCAGCTACAACGCGCTCAAATGCCTCAAAGAAGTCTTCCTGCGCCACAGCGAGGCGCTTGTTGCGCGCAGCCAGCAAGGCAGCTTCATTGACCAAATTTGCCAAATCTGCGCCCGAAAAACCGGGGGTGCGAGTGGCAACTTCCTTCAAGTTAATATCTGGGCCTAACTTGACTTTTTGAGAGTGAATGTTCAAAATTGCTTCGCGGCCAGATAAATCCGGGCGATCGACTAAAACTTGGCGATCGAAACGGCCCGGGCGCAACAAAGCAGCATCCAAACTTTCTGGGCGGTTAGTAGCAGCTAGCACAATTACCGTAGTATTACCCACAGCAAAACCGTCCATTTCAGTTAACAGTTGATTGAGAGTTTGTTCACGTTCATCATTACCGCCAAACATTCCATTGCTGCTGCGAGATTTGCCGATCGCATCCAATTCATCAATAAAGATGATACAAGGAGCCTGTTTCTTCGCCTGCTCGAATAAATCTCGAACTCTCGCAGAACCGACACCGACAAATAGTTCTACAAACTCCGAACCGGAGATGCTGAAAAATGGCACGCCAGCTTCACCAGCCACAGCCTTTGCTAACAAAGTTTTGCCAGTTCCCGGAGGCCCGACTAACAGCACGCCCTTCGGAATTCGCGCGCCGATGGCGGTATATTTGTCGGGAGTTTTCAGGAATTCCACAACTTCGACTAATTCAGTTTTAGCCTCTTCTACTCCGGCTACGTCAGCAAAAGTAATCTTCGCCGATTCGCCTTCGACGTAGACCTTAGCCTTACTTTTGCCGATCGACAGCGCACCCTGTGGCCCGCCACCGTTGCGGTTCATGAAAAATTGAAAAATCGCTACAAAAATCAGTGGCGGAATCACCCAGCTTAAAACACTACCGATCCAGCCATTTTTTGACGGAGGAGTTGCCGCAAACTCAACGCCTTTTTCTTCTAAAAGTTTAGGCAATTCCAGGTCAAAAATCGGCGTAGTTGAAAGCACTTGGCCAAGTTTGTCGCCTTCACCTTTGAGTTGATAACGAATTTCATTTTGACCGACGGAAGCTCGAACTACATCCTGTTCTTGAACTTGGTGGACAAACAAACTGTAAGGTACTTGGGGAATTTGCGGCCCGAATACATTGGGCAAAAAGATGTTGGCTAGCAAAAACAAACTTGATAGCAATAACAAAATACTGCTAATTTGTCTAAAACGAGGTGGTTGGGGCTGGTCTTTAATTGCCATTGATAACGGTCTTCCTTTAATTTAAACTACTTTTATTCATTTATTTTGTCATTAAATACCGATTACTGTCAATCGGATTTCCTCACTCGATTTGTTCGGTTAGCTGGGTTGCATGGATTTGCGATCGAAAACGAACCGCGAAGACGCGAAGGACACGAAGGAAGGGAATAAGAGAATAGTGTTATAGTCGTTAATAGTTGGTCAGCTAATGGTTATTCTGTGGTAATTTGTGATGATGCTTATTATTGACAGGAAAAATATCATATTTATTTCTAGATTATTGACTGAATATGCCGTGGCGATAAAATAGCATAAAAATAGATTATACGATTGTTTGGTTGCTCGAAATGACTATCTTGTTTTTATTTTAGGGGATGACTCATAGGTGGTTGCTGGTAAAATAGGTGATTGTCCCCAAAGATGCCATTAATAAGCCGATCGCGAATCGGAATAAAAATCTGTTCACAGGCGTTCACCTAAAAAGTTTAGCCAGTAGCGTAGCAGGCTAACAGCTAGCTCTACATCTATCTGAAGTATCAAGCATGGAATTTGGTTTGTAGTGAGGACTTTAGTCCGCATCTATATAGAAGGACTAAAGTCCTCACCTGAAATTTGGTTTGTAGTGAGGACTTTAGTCCGCATCTATATAGAAGAGAAGGACTAAAGTCCTCACCTGAAATTTGGTTTGTAGTGAGGACTTTAGTCCGCATCTATATAGAAGAGAAGGACTAAAGTCCTCACCTGAAATTTGGTTTGTAGTGAGGACTTTAGTCCGCATCTATATAGAAGAGAAGGACTAAAGTCCTCACCTGAAATTTGGTTTGTAGTGAGGACTTTAGTCCGCATCTATTAGAAGGACTAAAGTCCTCACCTGAAATTTGGTTTGTAGTGAGGACTTTAGTCCGCATCTATTAGAAGGACTAAAGTCCTCACTACGAACCTTTTTGATCGCGGGTAGTTTACAGCACATGATATTACCAATTACCAATTACCAATTACCAAATTCCCCATGTTTCAAACTACTCGCCGCCGCCTTGCTATTTGGTACACTGCTGTTACCGCCGTGTTGTTACTGGTATTTGCCACGGGTTTCTACTTTTACGTTCGCAATACATTGATCGATCGCATTGACGACACTCTCAATCACGTTGTCGAAATAGTTGAGCGAACTCTCGTCATCGAACCGCTAACTTCCGCTAAACCTGGAACTAAAACTAAATCGCAAGTTAATATTCAAGCCAGTTTTAGAGATAGCAGCGATGCCGTAGAAGACGACCACATCGATCTAGAATGGTTTAGTCCTACGGGTGAGTTGCTGTGGTCTACTTTGTCGGAACCGCTGAATATTCCGATTCACGCTAACCGCACCGGCGAAACAGTTTGGGTAATTAAAAATAAGTTGCAGTCAGATCAAAACTATTCTGTCAGACAAGTGACGCAGCGAGTGGAAATCGGCCGCCAAGTTTTGGGATATTTGCGAGTCAGTCATCCCTGGTTTGAAGTGACAAAACCGATTCGCCAATTAATTTTAGATTTGATACTGGGTGCGAGTTTAACTTTAATTTGCGTGGCGGCGATTGGTTGGTTGCTGTCGGGATTGGCGATCGCACCTGTGCGAGAATCCTATAGTCGCCTCAAACAGTTTACCGCGGATGCTTCCCATGAACTCAGAAATCCGATCGCCACTATTCAAACAAACGTGCAAGTCGCTTTAGCGGAACCGGATATCGAACCGCAGCAACACCAACAGCTACAGGTTATCGAACGCCTGACGCGCCGTTTGGGGCGGTTGGTTGACGATTTGCTGTTTTTAGCCAGACAAGACAGCGGAATCGTGCAGCAGCAGTGGGTTGATGTGCCACTCGATGCTTTGTTGATGGAAGTAATTGAAGAACAACAGGCGATCGCGCTTACCCAAAATCTCTCTCTTGCTTTGGAAATCGTCGATTCGTCCGACGCTGAAAATAACTTTACCGTTTTGGGCGACTGGGATCAACTAGCGCGACTGTTTACCAATCTTGTCAGCAACGCCGTGCAGTACACGCCATCGGGTGGCGAAATTCAAGTAGAATTGCAGCTTGCAGCTAAAAACAAAAGAAATTCAGCGATCTTAAATCCAGCCCTGCAAATCAAAGTAACAGACACCGGTATTGGGATTGCCGCAGAAGCATTACCAAATTTGTTCGATCGATTTTACCGCGCCGATCCCGCCCGCACCCACCGCAGCGCCGCCGGTTCCGGTTTAGGATTAGCCATAGCCAAAGCCATCGTCGAAAACCACCGTGGCCAAATCCGAATTGACAGCCAAGTCGATCGGGGAACCGCTGTTACCGTCACCCTTCCCGCCCACAAATCAGCAGAAATTCGCCTCTAACATTCGTCTCTTTCTCTTTTTCTTTCCGGTTAATAAAAAAACAGGACTTAGGTAGAAACGATGAAAAACAGATCCTGCGATTGCTTCGTACCTCGCAATGACATCAATCAGCCTCTAAAATTTCTCGCTTCCCTTCTTCCTCTGCGCCCTCTGCGCCCTCTGCGGTTAATAAAAAAAATCTATCCCTCAAACCCTGATTCTTTCAACCTTGCGCCCAAACTCAGCTATTTAAATTCATTTCCGCCATAGATTACCATGCTATTTGTTAGAAAATCTCGATCGAACTTGTGAGGAGTTATTTTATGTTTCGCCACAATCTACCGTTCAAAAAAATCAGCTTGCTAGCAGCCACCTGCGGGGGTTTACTCGTCACTCTCGCGACACTTTCCCAAGCCGGCGGCCCCCCGCCCCAACAAGGAAAACCCGTTTCCCAACCCGAAACCATGCCCGCTGGAAAGCCCGTGGGCGAACCGAGTCCCACCGTCAGTCCCAGCCCCAGCGGGATGCCCTCAAAACCAACAACAGAAAAACCGACAACAGACGCGCCTCCCCGCTTCCCGATGCCAAGTGGGCGAGTGACGCCAGCAGAAGGCACGGTAGTAATTAAACTGGTGAATAGCACCAATGCAGTCATCAATTATCAAGTCGTTGGCGTGACTCCACCGCGCACTCTAGGCGAACAATCGGAAATGGTGCTCAAAAACATCAAAGTGCCAATTACCCTCACCTACCAGCGTCCAGACGGCGGATTGTTGCTAGTTCGCACACAAGCCACCGCAACACCAGGAATGTTGCAAGTCAGTTTCGGCGCGACAACTGATTTGGGCGCCGATACAAAATCGCTAGAAATCCAAGAAGACGGGCGAGTATTCTTGAATTAAATCATAAGGTTCGTAGTGAGGACTTCAGTCCTTCTTCATCCATCAAGAAAGGACTAAAGCCCTCACTACAAAAACAGGTTCGTAGTGAGGACTTCAGTCCTTCTTCATCCATCAAGAAAGGACTAAAGCCCTCACTACAAAAACAGGTTCGTAGTGAGGACTTCAGTCCTTCTTCCTCCGTCAATAAAAGACTAAACTCCTCACTACAAACACAGGTTCGTAGTGAGGAGTTCAGTCCTTCTTCCTCCGTCAAGAAAGGACTGAAGTCCTCACTACAAACATGGACAGGTTCGTAGTGAGGACTTCAGTCCTTCTTCCTCCATCAAGAAAGGACTGAAGTCCTCACTACAAACACGGACTAATCCGAAGCATCATCCTGAGAAAAAGGCAAAGCCTGATTAACTAAATCAATTTCCTCCTGTTCCCTTTCATTGATTTGACCGATATAAGACTTAAGAATTTGCGACAGACGATTGTTGTAAAATCTGTGCAAACTGTAGTTAGGCATTGCTGGAAAACCGCGCCGTTTTTTGTGCCGCCCGCCCGCACCCGGATCGAAAGTTTTGATGCCACGATCGATCGCCCATTGGATCGGCGTATAATAACAAGCATCGAAGTGCAAACAGTCAATTTCCTGCAAACTGCCCCAATAACGTCCGTAAAGTCGATCGCCCTTATACAAACAAAAAGACATACCCACAGGCTGTCTGTCATCTTCCTTATCGTAGGCGGCAACAAACAAAACGCGATCGCGATAATTGTCATGCAACTGTTCAAAAAACTGCTTAGTCAGATACTTGCTACCCCACCAACCAAACTTATCGCAAGTATTCTCATAAAAAGCATACATTTGACCAAACATCGGTTGGGGAATTTCATCACCAGTCAGCGTTTTGAGCAACAAACCGGCTTTATCAACAGCCTTGCGTTCGCGCTTAATATTGCGGCGCTGATTAGCATTAAAAGCGCCTAAATAACCGTCAAAATTTTGATAATCTTGATTTTGCCAGACATAGCTGTGGTGCAGCCAAGCGCTAAAACCGTGGTTTTCCATGCGCTGCCGCCATTCTGGATCGACATACAGGAAATTGCAACCAGAGATGTTGTGGCGATCGCAAAAATGGTCGATCGCACTTACCATAACTCCCGTTAACTCATCCTCATCTTCCCCCGGTGCAATCAAAAACCGATAGCCTTCAGCAGGAGTAAACGGAGTCATTCCCATCAACTTCGGATAATATTCTATACCCAAACGCTGAGCTAAATCTGCCCATTGATTGTCAAACACAAATTCGCCGTAGCTGTGGCTTTTGACATAAAGTGGCGCGCAAGCAATCAACTGTTTATCGCGCCACACAGTCAAGTGATGCGGTAGCCAACCAGTTTTACCTGACGCGCTACCCGAGATTTCAAGATTGTTTAGCCAATCCCATTCCATAAAAGGAGTTTTTAGCGGCATCGCCAAGGCATCCCAGGAGGCTTGCGGGATGTCTGCTAGTTTGCTAATCCAGGCTACAGAATATTGTTGAGTCTTTGGCTGTTTCAGCATAGGGAGATTTGTGCGTAGAGCGATCGAACTTCATTTAAGTTAATACACTCCGAGTAAAACGAGACAAACTTTGGAGACTTTGACTGGAAGAGATACGAGTTATGGGGTGGATTACAAGGACGTGAAATAGAGATTAAGAGGATTTTACCGCAGAGAGCGCTCTTGGCGCAGAGAGGGGAGGGATGAGAGGATTTTTTACGACAGGATGAGGCGCACGATCCAAAACCCTCCCAACACTCTTCCCTCTGCGCCCTCTGCGCCCTCTGCGGTTAAAAACTCTTCTCTTCCCTCACCTGTGGCACAATTTAATACAATTATTCTATCGCTAGGAAAGCTGAAGGGCAATTGGTGTCAACTGAACCTTGAAACCAGACAAATCTCGCTTTTATCCTAGGCCAGATCCCCCTAAATCTCCCTTAAGAAGGGGGACTTTGAGCGCCTCTTGTGGGCTAGGGGGGATCGGAGGGCTTAATCGTCAAACCCTAGTCTCGGAGTACGTTTGAGCTTCAGTTAGCCCGATCGACCTTATAATGCAAAAACACCTCTTGTCCCACCTGTTTAACCGCCAAAAGTTCCAATTTCGGAGCCAAATCCGCCAAAAAACCCTCTCCCTCAACCGGAGTTGGCGCATCCACCCCGCCCAAAATTAACGGGCACACCGTCAGCCAAAGTTCGTCTATCAAGCCCGCAGCCAGCACAGACGCTACCAGTGTTCCCCCGCCCAAAATCGCCAACCGTTGGATACCCAAGCTGGCTAACTGTTGAAACGCATCAATCCAATCAATCTCTCCATCCGTGGTTTTAGCATAGATAGTGCGATCGAACTTAGGACTGACGCATGAAGGCCCACAAACCGGGTTTTTTTCCAGAAAAGACGCATCACAACCGATAGATTCAGGAAAAAACCCGGTTTCTCCAGTCGGAGTCGGCAAATCATGAGATTGAAACTTGACAATTTTCTCATCTTTTCCAGGCTTCGCAGTCAACAGCCATCGCGGCACCGGTTGCTGGAAAAATCGCAAGTTTGGGTCAAATTGGCGCGATCGCGAACACACAATTTGCACGGGTTGTGGTGGCTTCCCGGCGAGTTCCCGCTGTTTGAGCAAATCCGGCGAAATCACTCGCATCGTCGTTCCATAGGCTTGTAAAGTGCCGTTGCCGAACAAAACAGCATCGTTTGCTGCGACTTGTTGTTCGAGGTGGGCTTTGTCGTTAGCTGAACCGAATCTCGCGGGCGATCGCACTTTATCTGCAATCTTACCATCGGCACTGATCGCGAGTATGACTGTGGCATAAGGTCGATCGATCTGATCTGTCATTAATTTATCAAACTTTTCAGTTGTCAGAAACCGGGTTTTTTCGATAATCCTTCGTTTTCGCGCACAGATTAGGTAAAAACCCAGAAGAGACGGCGGTTGAAACCGCGTCTACACAAACGAAACCCACCTCCGTGGGTTGAAGATTCGTATTTTTTAATTAGCGACATATTCTGTCCATTTGTAACCTTTCTCTCTGCCCCAATTTAACCAAGCTGCAATCGTTTCTTTTGTTTTTCCCTGCTGTTCCGGCGTTACTGGTTCTTCACGACTAATTGCTTTGAGCGCCCAAAACCAGCGACCGGATTTTTTTTCAATTTCTCGCAACAATAACGGAATTACATCGGGCCCCATGCCAATAATTTGCTGATAGGCTGGATGCAATGACAGTTGTTCGGTGGATGAAATGCCGCGAGTTTCGGTTTTCCATTGTTCGACTAACTGGTAAAAGGTTGTTGCTAATTCTGTTTGTTGGCGGGAACGGGCGCTCGCACTTTCTTCGGATAAGGATAGTTGCTCGATCGCTTCCTGCACATTAGAAGGAAGTTCGTCTGTTTCTGGATTGCGGGCAAATGGCATTAAGGCTGCGATGATTTGTCCGTTGCGAGTCAACATAATTGGCTCTTGACTATTTGCATATTCTGCGAGCGGATCGATCGCTTCGGTAATTTCAATAACTCTCATAATTATTTTGAGTTTATCCTTATTTGACACTGTTTTTCGATCGCCCGATCGCCCGTTTCCCAAAAGTCGATCGCACATTTGTCCAAAAGTCGATCGCGGTGTGCCAGAAACCGGGTTTTTTCCAAAATACTTCCCTACAACCCACAGATTCGGGCAAAAACCCGGTTTCTTTGCTGGGTGGCGGGGGCCCAGAAACCGGGTTTTTTCCAA
>NZ_JAAFKD010000026.1 GCF_013299165.1 Microcoleus sp. bin38.metabat.b11b12b14.051 | reverse complement strand
TCAACCTCCAGTCTCAGATGAAGAAATGAGGCAAGCAGTGCGTACATTGCTGCTAGGATTGGGAGAAGACCCAGACCGCGAAGGGTTGCGAGATACACCGAAACGAGTTGTCAAAGCCTTGCAGTTTTTAACTGGAGGTTATCGTCAATCTCTCGACGAACTGCTCAACGGAGCAGTGTTCACAGAAAATGCTAACGAAATGGTATTAGTGCGGGACATTGATATTTTCAGTTCCTGCGAACATCATATTCTGCCAATTATTGGCAAAGCACACGTTGCATACATTCCCAACGGGAAAGTAATTGGACTGTCAAAAATCGCTCGAATTTGTGAAATGTACGGCCGCAGATTGCAAGTACAAGAACGCTTAACTGCACAAATTGCTGACGCACTTCAAGGATTGCTAAAACCTCAAGGTGTAGCAGTTGTGATCGAAGCAACTCATATGTGTATGGTAATGCGCGGTGTGCAAAAACCAGGTTCTTGGACGGCGACTTCAGCAATGCGGGGAGTGTTCGCTGAAGATTCCAGAACTCGTCAAGAATTCATGAGTTTAATCGCGCACAAATCAAGCTTTCACTAGCTAGAATTATCTGCGAAAACTTGCGTGTTTGCAGGCCCAACAAAGAAAAGAGAGTCATATTGGATTACCATATTTCTCTCTTTCCCTTTCCTCCCTCTGCGCCCTCTGCGCCCTCTGCGGTAAAAAATCTTACCGAAACTGAATATGGAGCAAAAATATTTGTGGGCAGATACTATTCTGCTCAAAATAGAACAGATTGGTCGAATAGCTTGTCACACAGGCGTGAGGAGTTGTTTTTTCAATTCAGTGGCGCTACCACTGCGCGCAAATTGATCGAAATAATGGATAATAATGATTATCATTATTGCCTCCAGTTCCTATGTCATCCGCAAACAACGTCGAGTCCGCCGTTTCCACTCCAAACAATCAAAATCCATCCCTCATCACCATCCGTCCCCGCCGCCTCCGCCGTACACCCGGTTTGCGACGCATGGTACGGGAAAATCATCTGACAGTTGACGACCTCATCTATCCGATGTTTGTGATGGAAGGAGAAGGGCAAAAGGTTGAGATTGCTTCCATGCCTGGTTGTTATCGCTTTTCCCTGGATTTATTGCTAACAGAAATCGCCGAATGTTGGAATTTGGGGATATGTGCGATCGCCCTTTTCCCAGTAATCTCAGAAACCAAAAAAGACGACACCGGAACCGAAAGCTACAACCCAGAAGGATTAGTCCAACAAACAGTCAAAGCCATCAAACAAAACATCCCCGAAATAGTAGTAATTACCGACGTAGCCCTCGATCCTTTCACTTCACACGGACATGACGGTTTAGTTGACGAAAACGGTAAAATTCTCAACGATCCAACTGTAGAAGTTTTAGTAAAAATGGCAGTTTCTCAAGCCGCAGCCGGTGCCGATATGGTAGCACCTTCCGACATGATGGATGGCAGAATTGGTGCAATTCGCAAAGCCTTAGATGCCGCAGGATACATCGATACAGCAATCCTGGCTTATTCAGCAAAATATGCCTCTGCTTATTATGGCCCGTTTCGAGATGCCCTCGATTCTGCCCCAAAGTTTGGAGACAAAAAGACTTATCAAATGGATGCTGCTAATGCTAGGGAAGCGCTAAAAGAAGTTGCTTTGGATATAGCAGAAGGTGCAGATATTGTGATGGTAAAACCTGCCTTGGCTTATTTGGATATTATCTGCCAAGTGCGGGAAGCAACTAATTTGCCCGTAGCTGCTTATAATGTCAGTGGCGAATACGCGATGGTAAAAGCGGCGGGACAGTTGGGCTGGATTGATGAAAAGCGGATTATTTTGGAGACTTTGACGAGTATCAAACGAGCTGGTGCTGATTTGATTTTGACTTATTTTGCGAAGGAAGTTGCTTTGATGTTGAAGTAAGGAATGAGAATTAAATAACTTACATTTTTTATTGTTGTTGTGGGATGGGCGTCCCGCCCGCCCTTTCTGGACGGGCGGGACGCCCATCCCACAAACTTGTGTAAATTATTTAATTCGCGCTCCTAAGAGGGATTTTTAACCGCAGATGCACGCAGATTAACGCAGATATTTTTGAGAGCATCTGCGTCGATCTCAACTAATTTAAGTTGTCGGTAATGCCCTCAGCAGATAAGCCCGAGTTCCCGTTTGCGTCGCGCCCCTGGCATCTCTGTAGGTGTAAGTTCCGTAGGCAGAAATATCGCCGAAGTTATTGATGCCACTAGCGCGAGTCAACATCACTTGCTGGCCGCTAAAGCTGGGATTTCTGAGTACCAATTTATTCAAGTCTTGGATTTTACCGTTGTTCCAGACAAAAGCGCGATCCTGATTTAGCCCATCCTGGGAGTAGCCGACTACTTGACCGAACTGGTTGATGCCCGCGGTTTGACCGATCGCGCCGCCAAAGCTGCCGAGGTTGATTTTTTGACCGTCTTGCAGCAGCAGGAATGGCGAACTTGTGGCTGTGGCACCGGTACCAGCGGCAGTCCAACCGATAATTTGTCCGGCATCGTTGATGTCGCGGGCAATGGCTTGTTCTGCCCCAAAGGTGCCGAGGTTGGTCAGTTTGTATTTACCGTCTGCGCCTTTTTCCCACAAAGCCGCAGTGTTGACGGTTCTGTCGTTGAGTCCGTCATTGTCAATTTGTCCGACGATCGCACTTTTATTGTTAATTCCCAGCGCGGTACCGCTATCGCCGCCCAGATCCGGCAGGGGGTTGATAAAACCTTCTGCTACATAGAAAGGTCGGGTGCGATTGGAAGCCGTTGCAGTTCCACCGGGCCCGTAAATGTGGCGGCCGGCGATTTCATTTTTGTTGTTGATGTCGAAGAAATAGCTTTCCACACCTGGCAAGTCGGTGATATCTAGAGTGTAGTCAGCCCCATCTTTCTTTTGCCACAGCAAGCCGCGGTCTGTGGCTTGACCGGCAATTTCATCGCTTGTACCGGCGATCGCACCTAAATCATTGATGGCCGCAGTAAAGCCACCTCCACCCCGCTGAGTAACTTCTTGTCCGGTCAGAAGGCCGCCGCCATTTTTCACGCCGGTGCTAGTCAGCGGCTTGAACACCCCGTTTTCCCAAATAAACCCTTGGTTGCGGAACCCCGTGCCAAGCACTTCGCTGGTTTGGGAACGACCAACTATCTGTCCTCGGTCGTTAATGGCATTAGCTTGGGTGGCATTGCCTGTGGGAGCGATCGCACCCAGGTCAACAACTTCGTAGCGGTAGAGGGGTATATCGGCTGAAATTATGGATTTTTCGGCTCCTGTGGCTACATTTGTGATGGTTGCCAACAAGTCATCTCCTGATTTGACGAGGGTGTTGCCCGCTTCTGTGCTCAAGGAGATGGGTTTGCCTGCGAGGCTGCCGCCTAAGCGCAGTTTGTCGGCGATCGCATTAAAGCCAGATATAGTAACTGAACCAACGCCTGCTTCTAAAACAATTTGGTCGCTACCGCTCCCGAGGGAGACTGTATCGTTCCCGCTGCCGGATTTGATCATGTTATTGCCATTTCCTACAGTGATGGTGTCATTGCCTTTACCGGTGTAAATTTGGTTATTGCCGTCACCTGCGGTGATGAAATCGTTGCCACTTCCTGTGATAACGCGGTTGTTGCCTTTGCCTGCGAAAACGCGGTTGTTGCCATCTCCACCGTTGATGATGTCATCGCCAGCAGTGGCATAGATGGTATCGTCGCCGGGGCTACCGGTGATGCTTTTATTGCCTTCGCTAGCAAAGATGGTGCTTGCTGTTTCTCCGGCATCAATAATGTCTTTAGCTTGGCCTGCAAAAATCATGCCGCTGCCGTCGCCAGTGATGAGGCTGTCATCATTTGAGAATTTAATTTGTGATGCGGTTCTTTCTGAATTGAGACTGCTTGGTGAGCCGATCGACTTTGACAAGCTGTCTACGGTTGATAAACCACTGGATATTCCCAAATCTGCAACTATTGTGTTGGGAAATAGGGGAGATGTTGTATTCGCGGATGTATTGAGCACGTTATCGGGAACCATTGAAAACTCCTATGATATTTACGGTTGATCGGTGTATTTAATTGCGTGTAGAACTGCACCCAAAAGTCTTACGTTTGGGGAAATATATTGATGCTAAAATCTCGAAAAAACACTACAAGATTTGAGTTGATTTCTTAAAAAATCAACAATAATTTACCTGGAATCCAGGGCAAACGCATCTAACTTATAAGTTTCTCCGCATAGCTTTTTTCGCTTTCACAAATGCTATCTGCGGGCCAGTCGATTTTAGATTTTAGATTTTAGATTTTAGATTTACTCCACAGATTCATCTGGGAGCTTGAACTTTGGTCTAAAATTTTTGGCTCTCGACTACTTAAATCGGCAGCCTGTATCCGTTTTTGGGCGGGGTCAAGCAATGTCCACAGGACACAGTGATTTCGATCGATCTATCGAAATCAGCCCTTTCTCTGACAGGCTCGCATTATCTTCTCAGTCAAAAGACTAGGAGAATCATGTATCTGCAATTACTTTGAAGCGTCTGACTTCAATTAATCTAGACGCTGTTGATTGTAAAGCCTATTGCTAATAAAAGTCAACTAACTTTGGAAAGATAATTATTTATTTGATAGCAAAATATCTAAAAGTACCTATATGTAAAGGTTCTACGCCTGAAATTAGCTATTTGCCGTTCTGCTTAATAAGAATTTTTTCAATAAACTATCTTAAGAATTGCTTAAGAAAACTAGCTTGTTGACAAACTGGTATTAAAGTCCTTGTCGCAACTAGCTCTTGAGTATTATTTTCAATAAACGCTATGAAGTTAAAGTCGCCCAAGTCTCTGAATCCAGTTATAGCTCTGATTAGTCTGGTAGTTAGTTCGATCGCTACTGCCAGCACTATTAGTTCTAACTTGCAACAAATTCCCCTGGTTTCGCTACTGCAACCGGAAAGTGCGATCGCCCAAACCCCGATTCGCCAGTCTGGGGATGCGATCGTCCGCTGGAATGCTCTCACATTAGATATAATCAAAGCCGAAAAAACATCACCGCCAATGGCAGCCCGCAATTTAGCGATGGTTCACGCTGCGATTTACGATGCGGCGAACGCTGTTTCCAAAACTCACAAAGTATACAAAGTGCCAGTGCAACCTCCCACCGGTACATCAGCCGAAGCAGCAGCAGTAGCAGCAGCCCACCGCGTGTTAGCAAATTTGTACCCGAAACAAACAGCAACTTTAGATGCAGCAAAAACAGCATCTTTAACCGCCATAGCTGAAGGGAAATCAAAAACAGACGGCGTACAATTAGGAGAATTTGTAGCAGACAAAATCTTGGAATGGCGCAAAGATGACGGCGCAAATGCCGAGGTGACATATACTCCGACTAATCAACCCGGTTATTGGCAACCCATACCGCCAGATTTGAAACCAGCATCCATGCCACACTGGAAAAATGTCAAACCTTTTGCAATGACTAAAGGTTCGCAGTTTCAGATCGCAAATATGCCGACTTTGACTAGCGAAGAATACACAGCAGAGTTTAACAAACTCAAAGAATTAGGAGCAAAAGATAGTAAAATTCGGACAGCCGATCAAAGTGCGATCGCCAAATTTTGGCTGGACAGTGCAGGTACTGTTACTCCGCCCGGACATTGGAACCAAATTGCTGCTGATATTGCTATTCGTCGTGGTAATACTTTTGAGCAAAACGTGCGTTTATTTGCAGTGTTGAATATTGCCCTCGCCGATGCCAGCATCATTGACGGCGACCAAAAATACACCTTCAATCGGTGGCGACCACTTACTGGAATTCAGCAAGCAGATAAAGACGGCAATCCGCAGACAACAGCCGATGCAAATTGGACGCCTTTATTAAACACTCCATCTTCTCCTGCTTATGTTTCGGGACACAGTACCTTTGGCGGTGCAGCCGATGCAGTTTTGACGGCTTTATTCGGCGATAATGTGAGTTTTACCGCCGTCGCCGATGCTTCGGTAAATTTGCAGCCTCGGACTTTTAAAAGTATTACTGAAGCTGCGGAAGAAGCCGGGATGAGTCGCGTTTATGGTGGTGCTCATTGGCCGTCGGACAACCGAGATGGGTTGAAGGCGGGCAGGAATTTGGGCAAGTACGTTGTGGAGAAGTTTTAGTAATAGGAATTACGAAAATTTTATCAATGTATTTGACTACTGACTAATGACTCATGACTAATGACTCATGATTACCTGCTATATTTGTAGGCATTATTTAATCATTAGTCATTAGCCACGTGTTCTCAAAAACAACTATTCGGAATTTCACGATCGGCATTTTAATTGCCCTGATCCTGGAGTTGTACAGCCCGAGAGCAATTTTTGCTCAAAATGCCGTCGCAATTAAATTCTCCGGGACTGCTGCGGGTGTCAGCACTCGCTACATCGGTGCAGTCGAAGGTAACATCAACTTTGACCTCAAAGATTTACAAGATTTGGGAATTAATACCTACCGCATTTACGGCGGGATGTCCCGGTGGGAACCCGAAGACGATGATGGTAAATACGGCTGGCCGGAAATCTCCCAAATTAAGGCCGATCCAAATATGATTAATTGGGCCCAGTGGGATAAAATTATGACCGATCCGCCCCAGGGTAGCGATTATTGGTGGTCGGGGGCACCTGGTACTGTTTGGCGAGGTAATGCGAGGACTATTTTTAATACTCTCAAACAAGCAAATATTCGCCCGGTTGTCAGCATTCGCAATGTGGACAATAGCTGGAATCCCTCCTGGGCGCTGCAACTGAATCCGCCGCGCACTAAAGAAGATTGGAACGAGTGGTGGGAGCACGTTTTTACTACAGTTTATTGGTTGAATGTGCGGAACGATTATGGCGTTGATGATTGGGAAATTCACAACGAACCCGACTACCGCCAACAGGGTTGGGGGGGTACTATGGCGGATTATTTTGAGTTGGTGAAGGTGGCTAAAGATGCGATCGACTTTGCTTACAAAACTTATTTACCTGGGCGCGCTTACCGCATCCACGGCCCGACAACCGTAGGCGGCAGCAATTGGCCTCTTTATGCTTTGGGAGAAATTTCTAATTATTTCGATACGGTGAACTTCCACAATTACGATACAGACATTTCTAACTACACTCGCAAAGTGCGCGGCTGGATGAAAGGTACTGTCCGCGCTAACTCTCAGCTTTGGGTGGGAGAATGGGGAAGTTATGACACCAGCTATAACGATTTCTCTTTAGCTTTAAGTTTGATTAAAAATTTGATCCGAGGTTCCAAACCGGGGGATAATTATATTTATGGCAGTCACGTATTCTCTTTATACGACTGGGGAAAGTCGGGAGTGCCAGAAGCTTTGCTGGGGCCCGGGGGCAAGCGGCGTGCAGGTTACTATGCTTTGCGGATGGGAATTCGGGCTTTGCAGGGGGGGAGAGCGATCTTTTTTCCTATCACTAATGTTTCGGGTTTAATGGCAGTTGCTACTCTCGATGCTAGCAACAATGTTTACTTGCTGGCTGTCAACGACCGAGCCAACTCTTATACTGTCAGTGCCGATATTTCTGCTCTGATCGAAGCCGGTAATGGTACGGTGCGGGAATTCAGTTTGAAAGCAATGGATGAGGTTGTTGGTAGCTTAAAGCTCAAGGGTGGCAATGCGACTTTTGCAGTAGCTGGGAACAGCGCTATTCTCATCAAGTTCGATCGCCCAAATTGAATCTAAAATCGTAAGGAGTCAGAATTGGGATAACATATAATTAGTTACAATTGCAATTATTTTTTGCCTGTGGGGCCCAGCAATCCCCAATCCGACAGTTGAAAAACCTAAATGGTCATCTTGTGATACCCGTCCTGCGGCTGGTAAATTGGTAGCGTGTAGGTATCTTGCCTCCAACAGAATCCGAGCGAGAGTTTGGTTGAGGGCGAGAAAGTAGGGTGCCGTCTGGACAATCACAGAAATTCTTGCTCGCCTCACCTAGTGCCGCACCCCCCAGCCGAGGAACAGCCGACGGGCCTTGATGTGGGCCCTCTGTCAGATAGCATTGGTTCTGACTTGTCATTACCTGTCAATCGTCAGGATTTGGCACAGAATTAATTTTAAATGTCAAGATGCTAGAACTAGGGGTGAGTGTAATCGTACAGAAACTTTGAGCGCGCACAGGAAACCTCGCGGGCAAAGCCTCTCAATCAACCTGCTGCCCGCGTGCGGGTTTTTCCAACAAATATCATTCTCATGCCCCCTGATGTTTATTCCCTCTCTCAGTCAGGTCATCAACCGCAATCCCCTCACCGTCACCCCTGGGACGCCCATAGAAGAGGCGATCGAGCTGATGAGCAGCACAGGAGCCAGTTGCGTCCTCGTGGTGGAACCGCGCGGGAATTTGCAACTGGGAAATCCCACAAATGGGACTTCCCCACAATGGCGGGCCAACTCGGGTTTCTTTAACGGCCTACCGCGTGCGGTACAGCCATCCGTCAATGGGCCCAGTCTCAACGGCTCAAAAGCAGACTATCCCGGTGGCCAGACGGTGCTGGGGATTTTTACAGCCCGAGATGTTGTACAGCTAAGTTCGATCGGCGCTGCTTTGAAGGGATTTGCGATCGAGCAAATCATGATCAGAACTGTAACTGTAGCGCGAGAAGCGGAAATCCCCGACTTTTTTGCATTAGCAAATCTGCTGGAAAAAAATCAGATCGGCCATTTGCCCATCGTCAGCGATGCTGAGGAACTTGTCGGTTTAATTAGCTCTCAAAGCTTCGTGAAACTGTTGCAGGAAATCGGGCCACTGACGCAGAAAGTCAGCAGTGCTGGGACACCTGCGGCAGCCTTCGCGTTTCCTCCGCCACAGCCAATTTTGCATCCGAAATTAGAGCTGCCGGCGAGTTTAATTAAACTTTCTCAAATCCCTCAAATCGCCACCTCGCGAATAATTCACGCTCCTGCTACTTCTTCGGTTCGCTACTTGGCGCAACTGATGTTCCGACACAATGTTAGTTATGTATTAATCACTGAAACCCCCGAACAAAACTCGACGAATGCTAACAATTCCAAATTTACAAATCCCAACCTCCACAAACTGGTTGGGGTGGTAAGTTCGCAGGATCTCGTACAGTTGCAGGCCCTAGACAGAGATTCCAACAGAATTAAAGCGGGAGCGATTTGTAGCAGTTCGCCGCCGCTGGTACGATCGCACTCTACTCTCGAAGCAGCCCTCACCCTACTGCAAAAAAACTACTGCCAGTTACCTTTATTAGTCATCAACGAAAGCAGTCAACCGATCGGGATTGTCAACCCTAAAACTATCCTGTTACAAGCCCTGGATGCAAAATCCCTGCATTCGGGCTTGATGGCTTTGCAGCGCCAGCTAGAATCTAGCAACGCCCAATACAAAAGACTCTCAGCCAAAATACAGCTTCCGGCAGCCAATCGCCACCTGAGGGAGGAAATTTCTCAAAACAATTTCGTGCCCCCCCCAAATCTCCCCGCTGCTGTCAACAATCAGGGAATTTGGGATTGGAATCTCGAAACTGATGAGTTTTTTTATTCGGCGCGGTGGCAAGAAATGCTGGGCTACCAAGCAGGGGAAATTTCTAATCGCCGATCGGAATGGTGGAGTCGCATCCACCGCGAAGACATTGACGGAGTAAAGGCAGCTTTAGAAGATCACTTCGCACAAAAGACAGCGGATTTTGCAGCAGAATATCGGATGTATGGCAAAGACGGCAGCACTGTTTGGGTGCTGAACCGGGGTCAAGTTTTGCGTAGCGCAGCAGGCAAACCGCTGCGCTTGGTCGGCACTCACACAGAGATTACTCCAAACAAGCAGTTAGAACTCAAAAACTGCGATCGCGATCAGGAGCAATTGCAAGTATTTGACTCTTTGAAAGCAACAGTCATTTTTCAGATGGATGCGGCGGGGATTTGGACATTCCTCAACCGCGCTTGGACTGAAATCACGGGTTTTTCGGTTGCCGAAAGTTTGACCACTAATTTTTTAGATTGGGTGCATCCAGATGAGCGACAGCAATGTGTGAATTTATTAGAGTCTTTGCTGTCATCAAAGTCGGAATTTTATCGCCGAGAACTGCGATTTAAATATAACTCGGAGTCGCCCAAAAATGAATTGGGCATTCATCCGAATTCGGGGTTTGTGGCGGTAGAATTTTTTGCCCAAGTCCGGATGAATGCCCAAGGGGAAATAGTGGGGATTTTAGGGACTTTGCACGATGTCTGTAACCGCGTCGAAGCAGTTGAGGAACTGCGGGAAAGCGAGCGGGCAATTCGATCACTCTACGAGGTAATGGTGGGATCGTCCGGCTCTTTTGACGAGCGAACAGCCCGGTTGCTGGCGATGGGTTGCAGTCAGTTTGGGATGGATATCGGGCTGTTGGGCAGGGTTTTGGGCGATCGCTACGAGGTGCTCGCAGCTTACGTACCGTCGGATTTTCCCTTCGGATTTGCTAAAGGAGACGGTTTTTCTTTGAGCAGAACCTTCGAGCGAGAGGTTTTGCGATCGATCGAACCTATTTCGATCGAATCAGCCGGGACTACTGAGTGGCGCAAGCACCCCGCTTACGCAGTGCGGAGGTTAGAGGCGTTTGTCGGCACGCGGGTAATCGTGCAAGGGCGAATTTTTGGCACTTTGAGCTTTACTTCCCGCACCGCTAAACCTCCTTTAAAACCGCTGAATTTTGAAATTTTAAAGTTGATGGGGAATTACATCGGCGCGGAAATTGCCCGCGAAGAGCGAGAGCGAACTTTGGAGCGTCAGTACCAGCGCGTGTTACTGCTCAAACAAATCACTCAAAAAGTGCGATCGACATTAGACACTCAAGAAATTTTTCAGACTACCGCCACCCAAATCGGGCGCGTATTCGGCGTCAATCGCTGCACAATTCACACCTATCTTTCCCAACCTTATCCCCACCTTCCTTGCGTCGCAGAATACTTAGAACCAGGTCACGAATCGGCTTTAGATTTAGAACTTTCTGTCACTTACAACCCCTACACCGAAAAACTACTCGCTGAAGATATAGCCCTGGCATCTCCCGATGTGTTTGCCGATCCTTTGCTAGAATCTTCCGTGCCCATGTGCCGCCGCATCGGATTAAAATCTATGTTAGCGGTTCGCACTTCCTATCAAGGAGAGCCGAATGGAATTATTACTTTGCACCAGTGCGATGCAACTCGCCAGTGGACTCCCGACGAAATTGAACTATTAGAAGATGTTGCCGCTCAAGTCGGAATCACCTTAGCTCAAGCACAACTTCTAGAAACAGAAGTTCAGCGACAGCGACAGCTAGCAGAGCAAAATGAAGCTTTGGAGCAAGCCCGAGAAGCAGCGGAAGTTGCTAACAAAGCTAAAAGTGAATTTTTAGCAACCATGAGTCACGAAATCCGCACTCCGATGAATGCAGTAATCGGGATGACGGGTTTGCTGCTAGATATGCAATTAACTCCAGAACAGCGGGATTTTGTGGAGACAATTCGCACCAGCGGCGATGCTTTGCTGACTATTATTAACGATATCCTCGACTTTTCCAAGATTGAATCCGGCAAAATGGATTTGGAACGCAGCCCCTTCGACCTGCAAAACTGTATAGAAGAATCTCTGGAATTGCTGGCTCCTAGAGCGTCGGAAAAAGGTTTAGAGTTGGCTTACTTTATTGATGATTCTGTTCCTAAAAATATTTTAGGAGATGTCACGAGGCTGCGCCAAATTTTAGTAAATTTGCTGGCAAATGCAGTTAAATTTACCGAATCGGGAGAAATTGTGGTCTGTTGTACAGCTATAAAAATTAACGAAGTAGCTGCTAAGAGTCAGCCAAAAGCAATCAATATTATTGAGACGCCATCGCTAGCAAAAAACCAGGAAGAAGCGGCAGATAGCAGACAATATGAGATTCAATTTGCAGTCCAAGATACGGGAATTGGTATTCCGCCCGATCGCATGGATCGCCTGTTTAAGGCTTTTTCGCAGGTGGATGCTTCGACAACGCGACATTACGGCGGGACGGGTTTGGGACTTGCTATCAGCCAGCGTTTGAGCGATATGATGGGGGGCAAAATGTGGGTTGTCAGTCAGGTGTCTCCGGCAAATTTTAAGTCTGGACACGCACTTTCTGCGATCGGACAAAGTATTGCGGGAACCCCACCTGCGGGATTTTCGGCGCCGTCGGTAACGGGAGCTGGTTCGATTTTCTATTTCACGGTGATTGCTGAAGCTAATCAAAGGACAACTGAGGAAAAACTGCCGGAATTTGCTGCTGGTAAGCGTTTGTTAATTGTCGAAAATCATGCCATTAACCGGCAAGTTTTGATCCGGCAGGCCCAGGCTTGGGGCATGATACCCGTGGCTGTAACGGACGGTGCCGAGGCTTTGGAAGTCATCAAAGAAAACTCCGCGATCGATTTGGCTATTTTGGCAATGAATCTACCAGATATGGACGGTGTGGCTTTGGCCGTGCAGATTCGTTCATTGGAGTTGAGCAGTTTGTCTAGCAGCGTCGCGCTAAATCCCAATGTCATCAAAGTTAAAAACCCTCGCAAAGTGACGCTACCTTTGGTGCTGTTTACTTATTTGAGCAAAGCGGAAGTTTGGAAAAAACTGGAAACTACAGAAGTACATTTTTCGGCTTTTTTAACTAAGCCTCTAAAACAGTCGCAATTTTATAATGTATTGCTGCAAGTTTTTGGATATGTTGCTGGCCGAAGCGGCAAAGGAGAAATTTCAAATGTGGCGACTTTGACTTCGGGATTGAAGTATTTTGAAAATTCTCAAGAACAGCACCGCGCGCAGCGGACGCCTGCGGTTTTGAGGCAGGTTGCGAGCAATTCTATCACGCGCGATGCAGCTAATTCTACTCAGATTCGGATTTTGTTAGCAGAGGACAATGTGGTTAATCAAAAAGTCGCTACGCATTTGCTCGACAGGATCGGATATCGGGCCGATATTGCGGCTAATGGCTTGGAGGTTTTGGAGGCGTGCAAGCGGCAATCTTACGATGTTGTGCTGATGGACGTGCAAATGCCGGAGATGGACGGCTTGGAAGCTACGCGCCGCATTTGTCGGGAATGGCCAGCTAATCAGAAGCCGAGAATTATTGCGATGACGGCTAATGCGATGCAGGGCGATCGCGAAAAGTGTCTGGCAGCAGGTATGGACGATTATATTACTAAGCCGGTGCGCCGGGAAGAGTTGGCGATCGCCCTCAGCAAGTGCCAACCTCTGCATCGGGATGAATTGAATACCGTTACTGAGCCAAAAAATCCAGCTATTTCTGACAAAGTTGGCAGTGGTGCTGCTGAATCTTCGAGCATTGAACCGGGAGAAAATTCACCGATTGATTTTGATATTTTGCACAACCTCCGCGAGCTAGACGATGAAGACGATCCAGATTTTTTGGGGGAGTTGATTAAGATATATTTGTTAGACGCACAGCAGCATTTAGAAACAATTAAGGAGGCTATTTATCTGGGCGATGCTGACAGTTTGAAGCTGGCTTCTCACACGCTGAAGTCGAGCAGCGCCAATTTAGGAGCGGTGTCTTTTTCGGAAGTATGCAAGGAGTTGGAGTTGATGGGCCGCGTGGCGGTTGAGTCTGGAGGGGAACAGGTTTTTGATGCACGTACCGCGCGCGATCGCCTGTCAAAAGCCCAAGCAGAGTGGGAAAAGGTGCGGACGGCTTTTGAAACGGAATTGGAAACGGGGAAGTTGCGATCGGAAATCGAGAATTAGTCATTTGTCATTTGTCATTGGTCATTTGTCATTTGTCATTGGTCATTAGTTATGAGCTGTAGGGTGCGTCGCCACCCTTAACTTCCCCAGAAAAATAGACAATGTAATAGCGACGCACCTGACAAACAGAGTTCGTAAAAACCCTCCGCTGCATCTCGCCCAATACTAATGATTCTTTCAATATTTCTGGGAAACGATATTAAGACTGTTGAATCAATAGAATTAGTTGGTAATAATTATCCCTCTAGGGGAGCCGTACTTTTTAGCAATTGCATCCACTTGCATTTCTTGTTGTTGAATTCTTTGGTGGTATTTGTTGGTTGCATAATCTTCATCATGATAACCAGTTACTCCTGGCCATATAGTTCCAACTGTTTCCAAAGACTCGGCGATCGCTAACATCATGTTGGTTAAACTAGGAAACCATAAAAAGTCACGATCTTCTCTTTGTATCACAGGTGAGTTTGCAACCTGTGTTTCCGAACCAGCAATGGCTAGCCAGCCATTCTCATAGGAAACAAATGGGAGATACTTTGAATCATTAATAGATGAAGAATAATATCTTTCTGCCTCCTCAATAGACAGCCAATGAGCTAAGTCACAGGCGTTTCCTAAAAATCTCTCCAGCGCACAGGAATATGTAGGATTACTGTATGAACCATCGGAATCATACGTCATACCTACAGGTGCGCCGGCCCACTGATAAAATTCATATACTTCATCAGATAGCTGAAGTGGGAAAAAACTGAGTTCTCTTTCAATTTCTTCTCTGCGTCTATCTGGCTTGCTGAGATGACAGTAAATACTGATTCGCTCAAGAGCTTCGGTCATCATAGACATAGTTTATTACTCCAGAATGAACTTCAAAATGCTGCTATTATCTTGTCAAAATAACACATAATTATCATTGCCTAAACGGAGACTACCCAATTCCCAATGCCATATTTAACTCTCACCTAAATATGCTTTGCGAACAGTTTCATTTGACTGCAAATCGCTAGCACTACCGGCGACTACAACCTCACCAGTTTGGATCACATAGCCGCGGTGGGCTACACTTAAAGCCATGCGGGCGTTTTGTTCCACCAGTAAAATAGTTGTTCCTTGAGCATTAATATCGCGGACGATCGCAAAAATTTGACTCACTAGCATCGGCGCCAAGCCCATACTCGGCTCGTCCAATAACAGCAAACGGGGGCGCGACATCAAAGCGCGGGCGATCGCCAACATTTGCTGTTCCCCCCCGCTGAGAGTTCCCCCTTTTTGACTAATTCTTTCTCGCAAACGTGGGAATAAATTTAAAGCTTTTTCCATATCCGACTTGATACCGAGAGTATCGTTACGCAGATAAGCACCCATTTCCAGGTTTTCTTGTACAGTCATGCGCGGAAAAATCAGCCGCCCTTCTGGGCTTTGAGAAATGCCCAAACGGACGATCGCCTCTGTAGACAGCGATTCCAAAGGCTTACCCTCAAATAATACAGTGCCGCTGCGTGGGCGCAGCAATCCTTGAATCGTGCGGAGAGTGGTAGTCTTCCCCGCCCCGTTGCTACCAATTAATGTCACAACTTCTCCCTGCGAGACTGTGAGCGATACTCCTTTGAGAGCGTGGATATTTCCGTAGTACGTGTGAATGTCTTTGATTTCCAACATAATTACTCTTTCTGCTTTGTGCTTTGTTATATTATCCCGACTCATTATAAATTTTTATTGCATTTATTTAAAAAAAACCTTTTTTAGACTAAGCAGTATTTTTACTTAAATCAACACTCAGCGATCGCTCGAATACTATGTATTTTCAGAAGTTGTTGCCGCCAACTTTACAGAACTTTTAATCAAACAAAGGATTTCTTGACAGTAACTTTACAACTATCTCTAAGTAAAGAGATAGTATGAATACGTAAGGGAAACCAACCGCTATAAATCACAAAAAAAAACAGCAGAATAAATTCTGCAAATTTAAGGAAATTTATCATGCAATTCAATCACAGCACCGGAGCAATCGCATTTTTATTAGTAACTCCTTTAGTAACTGGCTTGACTGTAGGTATAGCGCCCAGCAATGCTGCCACAATAGCAGGTTCTACCGCACAAGTAATCATTAACAACTTCAGTCACAGACCCACAGAGACAGATACATCTACTGACATTAACACTGCTACAATAGCTAACGACGGTGTTGTGATTAGCCAAGCCAACGCTGATGCAGCTTTTATATCTAACTGTCACGAATTGCTGGCAAAAAATCTCTCCAAGAGTGAAGTCGCAGGTAGCGGCAGCAACTATGCAGGTTTAGCCCAAAGCCAAGCCTCAGTGATCGGCGACTTCGAGATTGACGCCAAAGAAACTTTTTCCTTCGCTGTTAAGACAGATTTAAATCTTTTCTCATCAGTTGACAACCGCCAATCGGAACGCGCCAGCGCCAGGGGAAGTATATTTTTTGGATTGATTGACACTGTTACCAACATTTTGTTAGATTCTGTCCAAATAACCAGCAGTTTAGACTCTTCTGATGGCTTCACTCGCAACGTATACAGCAGCAGCAAAAACTTCGATTTCAGCGCAATTAAGTTAACTTTGAGGCCACCTTATCAACAAGCAAACACAATAGAAAGCCTCTTCTTTACTTCTTGGAGATATTCGCGAACATTCGAGAGCGCCACTAGCTTGAGATTAGTAGAAATTAAGAACAATCTCGCAGAAGTACAAGCAGAAGCACGAGCAGAAGCAGTTCCCGAACCCAGCACAATATTAGGTACTACAATGTTTTTAGCATTGTTAGTCAGGGCGCGAAAACTCAAGAATAAATTGTCTGAGGCCCCATTAAAAGTTTAGGAAAAATCCCGAATATCGAGCCGTAGCACCTCAGAGCGCGTCGGGTTGATTAAGAGGGCAAAAATGGTTCGTAGGGCGGACTTCGGTTTTCTGCTTTTTGCGGACCCAAGTCCGCACTACGAACCTTGTTTGTTTGGCTTTTTGCGGACCCAAGTCCGCACTACGAACCTTGTTTGTTTGGCTTTTTGCGGACCCAAGTCCGCACTACGAACCTTGTTTGTTTGGCTTTTTGCGGACTGAAGTCCGCACTACGAACCTTCTTTATTGCGGTCAATTGACCGGACATGATATCGCTTATCTGTCGGCGCCCAATAACAGACAAGATTGTAAAAGTTTTTGCTATCAAATTTTAGGATGCTGCTCAGAGCAGCCTCCCACAATAAAAATTGTGGGACGTTGCTCTGAGCAGCGTCCTTATTATTTTTGCCAAATCTAACCATTACCCGTTAGCATCTTCTTCTTTTCCCAAATATGCCTCAATCACGCGAGGATTTGCGCGAACTTCTGCGGGAGTTCCCTCAGCAATTTTAGTACCGTATTCCATCACACTCACGCGATCGCTAATTCCCATCACCACCTTCATATCGTGTTCAATCAGCAAAATGCTCAACTCCAACTCATCGCGAATCCGGTAAATAAACCGAGTTAAATCAGCCGTTTCATTCGGGTTCATCCCCGCCGTCGGTTCGTCTAACAGCAGCACTTTCGGATCGGAAGCCAAAGCCCTGGCAATTTCCAATCTGCGCTGGTCGCCGTAGGAAAGGTTTTTTGCCAACTCCGGCGCTTTCTTCACGCCTAAACCGACAAAATCCAGCATATTCAGGGCTTTTATTTTAGCTTCCCGTTCCTCGGCGATCGCAGTCGGAGGGCGGAGGATTGCACCCAACAAACCTGTCTTCATTCTGCTGTGTCTGCCTACCAAAATATTATCCAGCACAGTCATGTTGTTAAACAAGCGGATATTTTGAAAGGTTCTAGCAATCCCGAAACTTGTCAGGCGATCGGGTGGTAAACCGGTGATATTCTTGTTTTCTAGCAACAAGTTACCGGCACTCGGTTTGTAGATACCTGTCAACATATTAAAAAATGTAGTTTTTCCCGCACCGTTGGGGCCGATCAAACTGGCGATCGAGCCTTTTTCCAAGCTTAAACTAACTTGGTTGACCGCAGTCAAACCGCCGAATCTCATTGTAAGTTGTTGTGCTTCTAATAGTGACATTTTAGTGTGTTTCCTTAATATTAGTTTTGATCTTCTCCGGTAGGGTGCGTGACTGCAAATAGATTTAGGCGGAGTCTAGCAGGCCTCTGGCGTCACGCACCTTTCTGAATACATCAGGATTTGAGCCTCAAATTTGTGATTTTGGGTAGTTTTTGTTATACCAATTTTTCTTTGCGAATGCAACATTAGTCGTAGGGTGCGTCGCCACGAAAAATTCCGAACTAAATATCGACAATCTAGCAGCGACGCACCTTGAAAAATGATTGAGGAAATAAACCAAACACTTCTTTTGTAGCAAAAATTTGTAAAAATGGTATTACTTGGATTTGGTAAGGTGCGTCAGCATAATATTGTTTGACTTGAGTCAAATCTCTGGATTGACGCACCCTACTGCATTCTCTAATGTACACACAAAATAGAACTTAAACAGATTAGATTGCAGGGTACGGCCAGGACGATATTGTGCGTGCAAATCTGCCGTGGAGAAGTTCTCAATAAGTTTGAGATTGAGTTCGTCAGCTAAAGTGGCAATCTTTTCAAACCCAGTAATCCACGGTGTATACATACTTTCGTATTTATCTATGTAATCATTGATATCTTGGTAGCCAGTGGTTCTCAAAATCACCTGCTCCGACATATAATCAAAAGACAATCGAAAATCATTAACATTGTCGCGAATTTGTTCTAACACAAATATTACATCTTTTTTAGCAATCAAAGTAGTGTTGCCTTCCCACAAAAAATATGTCGGTAGCTCTAAATTAAATTCGCTCTGTTTCAGCAAGGATATTAAACCGTCTTTTACGTAATCGCCGGGAATGTAGCGCACATTTGCATTGACATTGTAAGCTTTGAGAGTTTTGGCTTTTAATTCCAGTGTAGTGCTATCGTCTATTTCAAAATAAGTTGCTTTTTCTCCATTAATTCTCGCAGCGCGAGTATCCAAGCCCGAGCCTAAAATAACTACTTGCTTACAACCTCCTAAAATTTGATTTGACAAAACGTCATCAAAATATTTAGTCCGCAGCTTAACCATTTCTTTGGCCGCGGGAGAGTTCTTAGCTATTTTTGTAGCTATTTCTTTTGTTTCATCATTCAGCCATATTTTTACTATATTATCAGTGTAAAGCGGGGCTGTTTCTTCATTTTCTTCGGCTCTAAATTCCGCAACTATAAAAGCAGTACCAGTGACATTGCTCATGGCTAATGTTTCATCCTTACTATTGACTTCTGGCATCAGCTAAAGACTCATTGTTTGTTTCACTATCTGAATGAAGTTCTGCTTGGTGAATCTTATCCGGAATCAGCCCTTCTGGCCGCACGATCATCATGACAACTAGGGTTAAACCGAATAGAAATAAGCGCAGTTGAATAGGGTCTAAACTGGTTGCTAAAAAGTCGGCTAACTGGGGAATGGCAATTCTGGGAAGTACAAAGGTGTTCAGAAAACCTTTGAGGACTTGTGCTAGTTGGGGTAGATAAAGCCGATCGGCAGACATGATAATGATACCGCCCAAAATTACGCCTGTCATGTTGCCCAACCCGCCTAAAATCACCATACACAGGATGATCACCGAGACGGAGAAGTCGAAGACGCTGGGGAAAATTGCGCTGATGTACGCGGCGTAAAATGCGCCCGCAAAGCCGGAAAACGTCGCTCCCATTGCAAAAGCCGAAAGTTTGGTTTTGACCAGGTTAATGCCCATCGCACTCGCCGCTAATTCGTCTTCGCGCATGGCATTCCAGGCCCGTCCCAAGCGGGAATCTCGCAGCCGCGAAATCATGAAGTAGGCGAAGACAACGAGCAGTAAAATTAGGTAGTACCAGGGAAAGTAGTTACCGGTGCTGAATGTGCCGATGATGGGGAGAGATGGACGCCCGATCGGGTTTATGCCCGCTTCGCCGCCGGTGAGGTTAAAAGGTCGATCGCACCCAACGAGACACAGCACCAATTCTGGCTTACCCAAAACAGAAGCGACAATCTTCGAGATTGGTTCGTCGATCCGAATCGCGGTTAAATTCCGAAATACCACCGGGATAATTTCGCCAAAACCGAGGGTAACAATTGCTAAATAATCGCCCTTGAGGCGCAGTGTCGGAATGCCCAAGATCACGCCCGCAATTCCAGCTACAGCCGCGGCGATCGGCAAAACCACCCAAAAATTCCAAGCAATATTTATCTGCCCGGAAGATAGCAAAGCCGTCGTGTAAGCGCCGATCGCAAAAAACGCCGCATATCCCAAATCCAACAAACCCGCAAAACCCACAGTAATATTCAAACCCAGGGCCAGCATAATAAAGATTTGAATCTGTACTACCGTAGCAATCCAGCCGGTCTTAGCCTGAAGATCGATAAACGGAAACAGAATTAAGATAAAAGCTAATGTTACCAGAGTTGCTTGCCGCTGGCGTTCTTGCGGCAAACCTTGCAAAGCGCCCATTAATGTAGCTGTCAAAAGTGCGATCGTCAAACTGCAAATTCCGTACAGTAGAGTAGTCGGCAAATCCACAGCAGATTGACCCGAAAAAGGTCGAACTAAAACCCCTTCCAGCACGCTAGCAACCAACAGCCAAACGCCCAATCCCAAACCCGCCAAACTGCCGACAGTCGCACCCATTATCGGGCTTTGCACCTTCTGATTTTGACAACTCATGAAGCCCGCAGCCGTGCCCATCAGCCACCCGATCACGGTGCCACTCCAACCGCCGAATAGTATAACAGTCAAAAAGGCGATCGCCCCTAATATACCGCTCGATTTAATTGCTTGGATTATTTTGTTTGACATAAGAAGAATCTGGAAGAGGGAAGGCCGGTAACGAGCAATGTACGGGATACGAACAGATCGATCTGCAAGCTGGCGATCGGGTTAGCTACAGTTTAGGATACTTTGGCTGCGATTGTTTGGGCAAAGCCATCGAAAATTGAAATATACTGGAACTGTTACCGCAACACAATTCAAAAGGGCGATCGCGATATGGTACAAGCTGCTCAAAAAACTATCACCCTGGACGAGTTTTTGCAACTCCCAGAAACCAAACCCGCTAGCGAATACATCAACGGTGCTATTTTAGAAAAACCTATGCCAAAAGGAAAACACAGCACAATTCAGGGAGAACTCATCACGACGGTTAATGCAGTGGGCAAACCTCAGCGGATTGCTTGGGCATTTCCAGAACTTCGCTGCACCTTTGGCGGACGTTCTATTATTCCCGATGTCGCTATTTTTGTGTGGAATCGCATTCCCCTAGATGCTGACGGCGAAATTGCCGATACATTTAATGCTCACCCAGATTGGACAATAGAAATTTTGTCCCCTGGCCAAAGCCAAACCAAAGTTATAAACAATATTTTGCACTGTTTGAATGCAGGTTGTCAGATGGGTTGGTTGCTCGATCCTGATGAAAAAAACATTTTAGCTTATCCCGCAGGGCAGCAGCCGATCGCACTGCAAGAACCGACAGATATACTTCCAATTCCCGAATTTATGGGGGAAATGCAGTTGACTTTGGGCGAAGTTTTTGGCTGGTTGAAACCAGGGAATATCTAATTTCATAGCGCAGGTTAACTCGATATTTCGCGATCGTATTTTCAGGCGATCGCAATTATGATAAGTATCTTTTGCCATTGTTTCAACCCCGAAACTTCAAACCTTCTCCTGAACATTCTCACCCAACAAACCGCCAGGACGAAAAGCCAAAATAACCACCAAAACCCCAAACACCCAAGCATTAGTCCAGCGGCTCGACAAATACTGATCGCTCAAAGACGAAAGCACCCCAATCAAAACTCCTCCTAACATCGCCCCGACAATATTGCCAATTCCACCCAAAACCGCCGCCGTAAAAGCCCTCAATCCTGCCGTAAAACCCATCGTAAAAACAATAGTATTGTTATACAAACCAACCAGAATTCCAGCCGAACCAGCCAAAGCTCCCCCGATCAAAAAAGTTAGAGCAATAATCTGATCGACATTAATTCCCATGATTTTAGCAGCATCGCGACTTTGAGCAGTTGCCCGCATCGCCTTTCCCAGACGAGTGTACTGCACAAACACATGAAGCAAAACCATCAATACCAAAGCCACCACCAACACAATTAAATCCTTAGTGGTAAACACAATACTTGTTTGAATTCCCAAAACTTTGAGAATATTAACTCGCGGCAACAAATCGGGGAAGCTTTTCGGAGCAGCCGAATTAGAACCCATCACCGGAATAAAAGCTTTCAATCCTCCCCAAAATAATCCCATATTTTGGAATATAAACGAAACCCCGATCGCCGAAATTAACGGAGCCAAGCGAGGAGCATTGCGCAACGGCCGATAAGCATACTTTTCGACAACAATATTCAGTCCAGCACAAAACAGCGAACATACAACCAAAGCGACTAACATCACCGGTATCGCAACAGCTAAAGGTGCGCCGTCTTGAATCCCAAAAGCTCCAAACACTGTCAGCGAAGCAAAAGCACCCAACATATACAAATCGCCGTGAGCAAAATTGATTAACTCAATAATGCCGTAAACCATCGTATAACCTAAAGCAATAATCGCAATCAGCGCCCCATTGACCAAGCCTACTAATAATTGTTGGATTAAAACCTCAGGACTGCTAGCTATTTCCCCAATAATTTTGGGCAAGTCAAATCCGGCGATCGGCCCTAACAACAAAACTATGTACGCTACACCTATATATAAGAGAATACTTTTCCAGTTTTTCATGTTTTTTGGCGATCGATCGGTGGTAATAGGTTTGTAGTGAGGACTTCAGTCCTTCCAAATTTAACTATAAGGACTAAAGTCCTTACTACAAACCAAAAAATTAGGTTTGTAGTGAGGACTTCA
Source organism: Microcoleus sp. bin38.metabat.b11b12b14.051 (assembly GCF_013299165.1). NCBI lineage: Bacteria > Bacillati > Cyanobacteriota > Cyanophyceae > Oscillatoriales > Microcoleaceae > Microcoleus > Microcoleus sp. bin38.metabat.b11b12b14.051. The sequence continues at coordinate 67,209 of NZ_JAAFKD010000026.1, read as the reverse complement.
GTCCTTCCAAATTTGATTATAAGGACTTCAGTCCTTCCAAATTTGATTATAAGGACTAAAGTCCTTACTACAAACCGAAAAATTAGGTTTGTAGTGAGGACTTCAGTCCTTCCAAATTTGATTATAAGGACTTCAGTCATTCCAAATTTAACTATAAGGACTAAAGTCCTTACTACAAACCGATTAGGAATTACTCCTGACTAATTATTCCGCCTTCAGGGCGCTCACAAACTCCCACTTGCCGCCTTTAACAACATTTCCTGACATTACAGCCAAGCTCGTGTCGCCGTTAGCGTCAAAACTCCAATTGCCAAGTACCCCGTTAAAATCCTTAGTTGCCAAGACAGCATCGCGGATCGCAGCCCGATCGTTTTTGCAGACTTTATTAATTGCTGCGATCGCCACTTTAGCAGATTCATAAGCATAAGCTGCATAAGCTTCCGGTTCAGCATTATATTTTGCCTTGTAACTTTCGTACCACTTGGCGCCCTCACCAGTCAATTCTTTAGGAGGCAAGCCACCAAAAGTAGCATAAACACCCTCAGCATCTTTGCCTCCAGCATCAATTAAAGCTTGCTCCTTAATGCCGTCGGGGCCCATCAACTTAACCGCCTCAGCAGTCATCCCGACATTTCTCATGTCTTTAATTATTTGTCCGGCGTTGCTCTGAGTAGTGCCACCGAAGTAAATCATGTCTGGATTTAAAGCTTTGATCTTATTCATTAGCGCCTTGTAGTCGCTAGCTTTGATATCAATCCCCTCCCGGCCGAGGACTTGAATGCCCAACTTTTTAGCAGTTGCTTCAAAAACGTCAGCAATACCTTTACCGTAAAGTTCTTGGTCGTCCAAAATGAAGACTTTTTGCACGCCTAAAGATTTCGCCCAGTTACCGGCGACAGAACCTTGAAGGTCGTCAGCAGGCACAACCCGGGTAAAATTGCGAGTACCTGCGGGATAATAAACGTTGGGTTCTTTCGGTTCACCTTTTCCCGGTTTAGTCAGTCCCGGATAAGTGTTCGCCGGACTGATCATCACAACGTTAGCTTGGTTGAGCACGGGAATCGAAAGTTTTGCTGCACCGGAGTTATAGTGACCGATGGCAGCAACTACCGAACCGTCAGCGGCCACTTTGTTAGAGTTGGATGTTACTTGGGACGGGTCCCATTTGCCGGCGGCGGCGGTGGCGTCATCAAGAACTTCGTATTCGATTTTGATTTTACCGTCGCAAGCTTTGGAGTCGGTTTCGGCGAGTGCTTGTTTGATGCCGTTGACCATTGTTTGAGCTTGACCCAAGGCGCTGCCTGTCATGGGGAGCATGGAGACTATTTTGACAGTATTTGGGTCTCCGGGGGTGCTGACAGCGACGGGAGTGGCTGCGGGAGTTGATCCCGGAGTGCTGCCGGGAGTTGTTGTGGCGGTGGGTGTTTGAGGACTTTGACAGCTAGCGCAAAGAGAGGCTATGCCGGCAGCTAAAAGTATTTTCCGCAATCGTGGTACACGGAGATTCTCGGTTGTGTGCGTTTTTGAGGGTGTGGCACTTTTGCCTGATTTCTGGGAAAAGTTCATAGGTTGGTTGGTTTGTTGCTTCTGTTTTTGCATATTCTTCACTGTTGTGAGTATGTAGTCAAGAGTTAGCACATATTTCAAAAATTTGGGTTAGATACAGTCAATCGTCTGGATATATTTGGTATTGTGCGATCGCACTTTGGATTTCTTGGGCCGAGACATTTGCTTGTTCTGATTTTGAGTAAATTAGGTGTAAAACAAATTGATTCGCTGATTCAACTTGATAAATCAAACGATAACCACCGCTCTTACCAACTTGGGCATCACTGTTTTTAGCCCGAACTTTGTAAACGAGGTATTGAGTGTGCCTGTAATCTGGTTTCCTATGAAGTTCCCTTGGATAATCTCATCGAGGACAGGCTGAATATCGGTTTGAATTTGGTGATACTTTCTCTTCGAGTCCTTTGAGACGACGTTTGAATAGTGCTGTGAATTTGAGTTGGACTAGCATATCAGACATTGATGCCGTCCCAGAGTTCTGATATGGGGAAAGTTTGTCCCGATGAGGCTTGGTGGAGGGAGGCTTTCAGATCCGCGAGGATTTTGTCGTTGGAGTCGGTGTCTGAGTCAAAATCTGAGTCGAAGTCTGGGGCGATCGCAGATTGTGTCCGACTGGTCAAAAATTCCAGGAATGTCAGGGTTTGCTCTAAAAGCGGTTCAGGAGTCCGTTCGATCGCTTCGAGAAGGCGTTGTTTAATTGGTGACATAATACGACCTCTAAATCTATATCCTCTCATTTTATTGTTTCCGCGATCGCTCCTGTGACTAGCATGGTCTATCGTTCCCAAGCTGTGCCTGGGAATACTTACCCGGAGGAAGAGCCTCCAGCACACGAGGCTCTTCCTCGGTAAATGCGTTTCCAGGCACAGCTTGGGAACCAGTTAACCAGTTAAATAAAAATATCAGTATTCTAGAGATAATTACTGCTCTGTTTAGCCCAAAGTAACCATTATGTACCCGCCAGAATCTGAAAAGTCAGTCAGCCATACCCGCGATGTTACCATCAACATTCGAGTTCAGCCGAATCAACTCGATCTAATCGATCGCGCGGCGCAACTACAAGGAAAAAGCCGATCGCAGTTTATACTTGAATCAGCTTACCAAAAAGCTCAAAATATTCTTCTTAACAGATATTTTTTCGGGCTAAATGAACTCAAATTTAAACATTTTTTGGCGCTGGTTGATGCACCGCCGATACCAAATCAGCAGCTAAACGCATTACTAAAAACAAAATCTCCGTGGGATTAGAGCGAGATTTAGACAAACTCTGCCCGCCCGAAAATCTGATGTTATTGGCTCTCGTTGGAGGTTTTCTAGCGCATGATTGAGTTGCAGTCAGATTTAGAATACGTGTTGAACGATCGCCTAAAAGTCTCTCTAGATGCAAACTCAACAATTTTGCCAGCGCTGGAACATTGTTGAGTTTGCCCTGTTTGGCTCAGTGCTGCGGGATGACTTTCGCCCTGATAGCGATGTGGATGTATTAGTTACCTATGAGCCATCGCACCGCCTCACGCTTTCTCATTTATTGGGAATGCAGGAGGAGATAGAGGATTTATTTCACCGTTGTGTGGATTTGGTGGAAAAGAAGCAGTTAAAAAATCCCTATCGGCGATCGAACATTTTGAAAACCTATCGAGTGATTTATGCAACCCAACCAGCGGGATAGTCCTTCACTTTGGGACATGGCGCAGGCAATCCGTCGGATTCAGGAGTTTACGGCTGATATCGCTTACAGTTGCATAGGAATGATTTAACCGCAGAGAGCGCAGAGGGCACAGAGTTCGAGAAGAGAGAGGAGATTCCTTATGGACAAATTTGTTGAACACGATCCTCGCTGTGGCCTCGGGACAAAGGGCCAGTGGTGGAGCGAGCCACAAGACATCGCTTTAGCCCGCGCCCCTGCGTTCGCTCAACGCTTCTTCGCTGAAGTGTTCAAGGAATTCCCAGCATTGGCAACAAGCGTCGTTTTCTTGCTATGGTGTGTTCAGCCAGACCACCTCTACGCAGTATTTAACTTCTCTAGCGGTGGGTTCAGCGTGCAGATCGATCCACTCCTGGAGTACATCATAGTGTGGGGGGCGGGCGAGCACGCGGAGTATGGCGATTGGATGGGCGATCGGTTAACAGATGCGCTCGATCATGTCCGTACCAAGCGTGTGGTGGTTTGAGAGTTTGTCTAATGCGGTTGAGTGATGCTGTCGATTACGAGCTGTTCCCCAATATCAGCTAGACTGCGAAATCAAATCCGAATCTTTCTTTTCCTTTGACCGATCGACACTAAAGTCTTCATAGTACGATCGCTCAGTATTCACATCCCACAAATCGTGTTTTTCCCCAAGCAAATTTCTCGCCGCCAGCATCCCCGTCAGCATTGAATGGTCTTGATTGTTGTATCGGTGCATACCATTTCGCCCGATCGTCTGCAAATTCTCCATCCCACTCAAAAAAGCTTCCAAAACCCGCAAATGTCCACGATATTCCGCATCGTAAACAGGGTAAGCCTTCGGCTGCCGCAGCACCACCCCATCTTCAACATCCGCAGCTTTTGCCAAACCCAACTGTACCAACTCGCGAGTTGCTAACTCCACAAGTGCAGCATCCGACATTTCCCAAAGTTCCTCGCCTTCATTGCAAAAATATTCCATTCCCAAACAAGTTTTGCTCGCATCGGGAACCAATGCAGCACTCCAATTCTTAAAATTCTGAATCCGCCCAACTTTTACTTCGGGAGAATGAATGTAAATCCAGTTGTCAGGAAACAAACTTGGGCGATCGACAATCAGCGATACAATCAAGAAATCTCGATATTTGAGCGATCGCGCCGCGTGCAACACCTCTTCAGGCGGCTGCGGTTTCAGCCGTGCTACCAGCGCCGATATCGGCATACTCGTAATGAAATTATCCGCCGAATATTGAACTAATTCTCCGTTATGTTCAGCAGTAATACTTGTAATTTTATTACCTTCACGCTCAAAACTAATCACCTTAGTATCGAGATAAACTTTGCCCTCTTTAGCTTCCACAGCTTCCGCAAACTTTTCCCACATCATCCCCGGCCCCAAAGCCGGATAGTCAAACTCTTTGATTAAAGTTTTAGTATCATTGCTGCCAAACAAAGCATTAATAATCGCCGTTGTCAGAGACAACCCTTTAATCCGCTGCGCCGCCCAATCTGCTTGAATTTCCGAACATGGAATTCCCCAGACTTTTTCAGTATAAGTCTTAAAAAATGTTTGATACAAGCGTTCGCCAAAGCGATTAATAGTCCACTGTTCAAAAGTTTCTTCTTTCGGAAGTGGCCAGATTCTAACTTGCAGATAGCTCAAAATAATCAGCGCACTCTCAATTATCCCCAAATTAAACAGAGTATTGAACGCACTAATCGGATAGTTGAAAAATTTACCGCGATAAAAAATTCTCGACAAACGTGGCACTTTAATAAACTCATTTCCCAGTACCTCTTGCCACAACTGCTGCACGGCTGAAACTTTAGTATAAAAACGGTGGCCGCCAATGTCAAAACGGTAGCCTTTGTAGGTTTCGGTGCGCGCCAACCCGCCAACTTTATCTCCTTTTTCCAGTACAACAGGGATGATGCCTTGCTTTACCAGCTCGTAGGCAGCCGTTAAACCCGCAGGCCCAGCACCGACGATCGCAACCGGATAATGTTTCACTCAGCCTACCTCCAGCTTTTTTATCGAACTATATCATTATTTATAACTTCTAAAATTAATAGATGCACCCGTGAATACCCTGATAAACTATCGCTCGCCTTGATGTTGAAGGACAATTTGCTTTGAATTATTCAGGGATACTGGCAGGTTAATGTTATCAGTCAAGGGCTTTTTTTGGGATAAGTGACGACCCGTGCCGATCGCAAATGCCAGTCCGCTGTAAAAATAGAAAAGCCAATGCCAAGGAATGGTTTTTAGCGCAAATAAGATACCGTGTTTTTGCTGAAAAAATCGATAAAGCTCTGCATTAATTGCTACTAATGGTATTGCCAGCAACCCAGCCAATAGCAGAAAGTTCAGCGACCAACACGTCGCCACAACTGCCAGCAGCATTGAATAAGTTAAAACTACACTGATGCGGTTTGAGACTTGCAAGTTTAGGTCATTATTCAATTGGCGATCGCGCCAAATCAGTTCAGTCCAAGGCAGCGCTCGGTAAAAAAAGTCAGCTTTCACCATCCCTACCGCTTCCCACCGCTTTAAATGCTTCACCTGCAATGTTTTACACAACCTAATTTTATAACCAGCTTGTTTCAAACGGTAGCCCAGCTCAATATCCTCGATCGAAGCTTGGCGGTAACTCTCATTAAACCCGCCCATCTGCAAAAAAATTTCCCGACGAATGACTCCGCAAGCGCCCCAAAAAGTCGAAGCTTCTTCGTTAGCTGTTTGGTGCACGTAGTGGTGCAGCAAGTTTCTGTACTGCGATAGAAAATCTGGATCTCCAGGAGCATCGTCATAGGAGCCGATCAAAGCAGCCAAGTAGGGATTATTTTTGAACACCGATTTGGCATAACCGATAGCTTCAGGACAAACCGCGACATCAGCATCCACAAAAAACAGAATATCTCCCTTCGCAGCTTGTGCTCCCAAATTTCTCGCTCGGGCTGGGCCGCCACATTCGGGAATTCTGATGACTTTGGCGCCGAATTCCTTAGCCAGACGCCAAGAACCGTCGCTTTCCCCATCTGCTACTACAATAATCTCGATCGGTCTCGGTACAGCTTGAGCCAGTTTTGACAAACAGGTGCGGAAGTAAGCTCCCCCGTTGTGGACAGGGATAATTACGGATACAGTTGGTTCTTTGGTATAAATCATTACCGATGTTGTTTTAAATTGCATGGAAAACAAATGATTGAATTTCAATGCTCCTACTTTACCAAGGGTAAAATCAGCTCTACTTTTTTGTTTATAACCCGATTTCTGTTTCTCTTCAACTATATTTTTTGTTAGCACTGTAGACTGCTTTTATCCCCATTCATGACTGTATTCTAAGCCACATCTGGCTGAGACTCACCTGATGAAGACAACAGCTTTACGAAATCTTTATATATATCATTGTTTTTGTAAACCTGATAAAAAGCCCCACTAGCCATCGTATTCGAGAGTATTCCACCACACAAGAATTTGATTTTTTATTACGTTGTACGTATAAAAAGCAACATATTGATACTGAGACTATCCTGCGATCGCGACTTGCCCGGTACAGTTGATTTTATAAACCCGATCGGCAACTGACTCCTGCACCAAGTCTATATTACGACTGCTGTGTCAATGCACATTTGATGAGTTTTGGCAATACATTTAAAATGTACACCTGCAAATTTTCTACGATGTGCGATCGACCTTAGCTCTTTGTTAACATACCATTAGATCGCTGCGTGAGAGTCAAAATTTTTACATAAAAAAGTTTTTATATTACATGAACAACACAAAACACAATTTAAATCAGCCATTAATTTCAGTAATTATACCAGCTTACAACGCTGAGGAATTTATTGCCAAAACCTTAGATTCCGTCTTATCTCAAACTTATCAGAACATAGAAATTTTAGTAGTAAATGACGGCTCTACAGACACAACCGCCGAAATCGTCGAATCTTTTGCTCAAAAAGATAGGCGAATCATCTTATTACAGCAATCAAATGCCGGAGTCGCCGCCGCCCGCAACCTAGCAATTCAAAAATCCCAAGGCGAATATATTGCACCCATCGATGCCGACGATATTTGGTATCCGCAAAACCTAGAAAAACAAGTAGAATGCTTAATAGAATCAGAACCATCTGTCGGAGTTGTCTATTCCTGGTCAGTTGATATCAACGAACAAGACTTGCTAACAGGTGGATTTTACAACTCCACCATCGCAGGAGAAGTTTACACAGCATTAGTTTATAAATATTTCATAGGAAATGCCAGCTCATCTCTGATCCGCCGCGCTTGCTTTGAAAAAATTGGCGGTTACAACTGCCAATTCAAACTAGAAAATGCTCAAGGCTGCGAAGACTGGGAATTGCACCTCCGTATCGCCGAACATTATGAATTTCAAGTAGTACCAGAATATTTAGTTGGTTATCGACAGATTGCCAGCAGTATGTCTTGCAACTATGCAGCGATGGCAAAATGCCATTCATTAATTATGGCAGATGTCCGGCAACAACATCCCGAAATTTCCAGCAAAATTTATCACTGGTCTAGCAGCAATTTCTACATTTATCTAGCAGTTAAAAGCAACCGCAGCCACAATCACCGGAGTACATTATTTTGGCTAGTTCGAGCTTTTAAGGAAGATTTATTTATGGCGCTCTTGCGTCACAATCTGTACTTGCTGTCAATAGAAAGCTTAATAAAAATCCTAGTTTCACCGCCAACTGAATCCGGCTTAGAATTAAAACAAAAATCAGAATCAATTGAAGGTACGACACTTGCGACAATAGAGACGCGGACGAAAGTACACAGAATGCTACCGTCGCAGGTGTATGAAAGAATGCGGTTCAAGAGTTTAACAAGATAGGATTTACGCTCCTATCTTGTATTTCATGTGCCGACTGCTATACCATCAGCTTTGAATGAAGTTAACCGATGTTATAGTGCTAGCACTTACGCCAGAAATCACACCTAACGACTCACCTGTCAAGGCATTTTTGATTAAAGCGCCCTGAGAATCTTGAGTTATTGCCAACTGGTTAAAACTCAAACCTCCCGATAATCCAATTAAATCTTGACCTTGGACAAAATCAGCAATTCTGTCAAATCCCTGACGGGAATCTAACACAAAAATGTCATTTCCCAAACCGCCAACTAAGCTGTTATTACCTAAACCTCCAAACAAAATATCGTCGCCTTCGCAACCTAAAAGCGTGTCATTACCTAGGTCTCCATAAATCGAATCATTCCCCTTACTGCCGTCAATCAAATCATTACCTTTACCACCATAAACTAGGTCATCTCCTGCACCGCCGCACAAAGTATCGTCCCCGAGTTGTCCGTAGAGACTATCATTGCCTTCACTGTCGAGAATGATATCGTTTCCTTTACCACCGAATAGGATATCGTTTCCTTTGCCACCGTCGATAAAATCATTACCTTCATTACCAAAGATCAAGTCATCATCTTCTTTGCCGTTAATGGAATCATTCCCCTGATTTCCCAAGATAATATCTTCACCAAAACCGCCAACAATGATGTCATTTCCTTTGCCACCAAATAGGAGATCATCTCCGTTGTCCCCGTCAATGAAGTCATTACCTTCATTGCCGTTGAAGATATCCTTAAAGTCGCTACCAAATAGGTTATTATTGCCTTCTTTGGTCTCGAAAATATTGGGCTTGTTGCTACCAAAATAAGCCTCGTTTTTGGGAGTACCAATTAGCAGAGTACCACCATTGATAATGTTATCAATTTGTTGATTTGGTTGGTTGAGATTGGGATACTCAATTTTGTCGCAAATGCAGTTTGTATCGGGAAGGTTAACAGGCGTTGGCGTGGGTACGGGTTCTGGTGTTGGCGTGGGTACGGGTTCTGGTGTCGGTGTGGGTACGGGTGCAGGAGTTGGCGTGGGTACGGGTTCTGGTGTTGGCGTGGGTACGGGTTCTGGTGTCGGTGTGGGTACGGGTTCTGGTGTCGGTGTGGGTACGGGTACAGGAGTTGGCGTAGGTACGGGTGCAGGAGTTGGCGTAGGTACGGGTGCAGGCGTCGGCGTGGATACGGGTGCAGGAGTTGGCGTAGGTACGGGTGCAGGAGTTGGCGTAGGTACGGGCGCAGGAGTTGGCGTAGGTACGGGCGCAGGAGTTGGAGTCGGTACAGGTGCAGGCGTCGGTGTTGGTACGGGTGTTACATCGTTATCGGTAATTGCGACAGAACCAGTTTTCGTAGTTCCCAAAACAATACCGCTAGAAGGATTGGAGATTGTGAAAGTACCTGTTTCAGTAGGTTCTACGAGTGCATCATCATTAACATTAACGGTAAAGGAACCTGTAGTTTGACCAGTAGGAATCGTAATGTTAGTAGGAATTGTCCCGGTGAAGTCAGCAGCAGTTGCAGTTCCTGACAGAGCAACATTAACGGTTTGAACTCCGACAACTGCGCCTGATGCAGTGGCGGTTACGGTGATAACTGGAGTTCCGGTTTCTGTAGTTGTGGTGGGAGAAACTGAGAGATTAACTGTGGGGAGATTTTTGGGTAAATCGTTATCGGTAATTGTCAGCGTAGCAGTATTATTCGTGGCAACTGGATCGAGAAAGTAGTTAAAATTGTTGGGATCTGGAGTGAAGTTGACTTTGATTGTTTCCCCTGGGTTGACAATATTATCATTGACAGGGACAACATTGAGAACAGCGGTGGTTTGACCGGCCGCAATGGTGAAAGTATTAGCAGTAACAGCCGTGATATTCGTACCCCTAGTTAGGGAGTAGTGACCAGGGTTGGCGGCGGTACTGCCGGTAGTGTCAAAGTTGACGACTAAACCACTAACGGGGGCCGGAGTGTCGAGGGTAATACTAAATGTGCCATTGGTGGGGCCTGTTTCGGTGGGGGTGGTGCCGGCGGCGATGCTGATTTTGGTGGGGGTGTTGAGCAGGATGCTGACGTTATTGCCGAAATTGTTTGCCAGAGCTAAGTCTGGTTTGCCGTCGCCGTTGAAGTCGCCAGTGCTGACAGATGTGGGGTCATTCGCTGTGAAGTCTACTATGGTGGCAAAAGTAGGAGTGGTGGCTCTGGTGGCGGTTGTGTTGAGCAGGATCGAAACAGTGCGCCAGGTGGGGTTCGCCACAGCTATATCTGGTTTGCCATCGCCGTTGAAGTCGCCGCTGCTGACGGATGCGGGGTTAAAGTAAATAGCTCTGAAGTCAACATTGGTCGCAAAAGAGGGGATGGTGGCTCCGGTGGTGGTGGTGTTCAGCAGGATGCTGGCATCGACGAGGTTCCCCGTTGCTAAGTCAGGTTTGCCGTCGCCGTTGAAGTCGTCGGTAATGATGGCTCTGGGAAAACTGGAATTTCCAGTGGTGAAGTTTACTTTCGTGGCAAAAGTCGGCGTGGTGGCTCCTGTGGTGGTTGTGTTGAGGAAGATGGTGGCGGTGTGGCTGAAGGCGTTCGCCACAGCTAAGTCGGGTTTGCCGTCGCCGTTGAAGTCGCCGATGCTGACTGAATTGGATTCACGTTGGTCAGTCGTGAAGTCTACTTTGGTGGCAAAAGTCGGCGTGGTGGCTCCGGTGGTGGTGGTATTGAGGTAGATGCCGGCACTGCCACCGTCCACCGTTGCTAAGTCGGGTTTGCCGTCGCCGTTGAAGTCACCGGTGCTGATGGATATCGGGCCAAACCCAGTAATGAAGTCTACTTTGGTGGCAAAAGTCGGAGTGGTTGCTCCTGTGGTGGTGGTGTTGAGGAAGATGCCGCTGTTGCGCTTCGATCCAAAAGCTATATCTGGTTTGCCATCGCTGTTGAAGTCGCCGATGCTGATGGCTCCGGGGTTACTGTTAGTCCCAGTGTTTAAGTCTACTTTGGGGGCAAAAGTAGGAGTGGTGGCGCCTCTGGTGGTGGTGTTCAGCAGGATCGAGATGGTGTTGCTGTTATAGTTTGCCACAGCTAAGTCTGGTTTCCCGTCGCCGTTGAAATCCCCGATACTGACCCATCTGGCTAGATCGCCAGTGGGGAAGTCAACTTTCGTAGCAAAGCCGAGGATGCCGCTGTAGGTGTTGAAACTGGTTTCTGTCAGCGCCAGTTTGGGTGGTGTGGGGGATGGGGGGATCAGTTGTTGGATTTCCCAGTTTCCACCCAGTGCTCTGTTGCCTGTGCTCTGGGGGTTGGCGGCGATTTTGGCCCCGGTGAGGTGGTGCAGTTGGGTGAGAAAGTTCGGCAGCGGATGGGTTGTTGGTGGGTGGTTTGGTTTTTGGTTGTCGGTTGTTGAATCGGTTGTGGCGGCTACGTTGCACCCGTACAGAAGAATTTCGGCGTTTTCTGTGAGGCTTTCGCGCCACTGTTGTATCTGCTGACTGTATTGCGGGAGTGTTTCAATATTTAATTGTGTGTTGCCGAGTTGAAGGTGGCCTGGAGCACCGTGTGAGATGATGTGGATGGCTGAGTATTCTTTGCCTTTGAGGGTTTCGGCGATCTGGTCTACGGCGTTGCGGTTGGGGTCGAGGATGGCGGTTTCGATGCCGGGGATGATGCCGTCGATCAGGGTTTGGCTGTCTGGGATGTCGGAGGATATGAAGGCGATCGCTCTGGTTGTGTATAGCATTAATATAATAATTGTTAATTTTGATTAAATTTTAAACCCAGAAAGATTATTCGGATACGATCGCGATCGCAATTTATCTGTAAAATACTTCTCTTTTGATGCACTTAATAACGAATCTGTTTTGAACACCATCCACGAATACGATAACTTTGACCTTTGCGACGGGCGATCGCCATTTTCATTACTTAGCTAACCCAAGAAAAAATCTGTTTAGATTGCACCACATAGCAAACCAGTAGGTTCTCCTGATGTTGTGGTTATAAGTCAATACGGTTCAGTTAAGATCGATCGCACAGTACACTGAAAAAAATCCGATGTTTCCCCCAATTTAACTATCCCAATTTAACTATGCAGCGCTCCTTCAATACCGCCGGCCCGTGCCGCGCTGATATCCACTATATGCTATCTGCTACCAGTCGCCTCCCCAACCTAGAGCGACTGATTGGCCAGCAAAACTATTTTGTGATCCATGCGCCGCGACAAATTGGTAAAACCACTGCCATGCTGGCTTTAGCCAAGCAACTTACTGATAGCGGACAATATACCGCTGTCATGCTGTCAGTCGAAGTTGGCGCACCCTTCAGTCAAGATATCGCAGGCGCAGAAGAAGCGATTCTGGGCGCTTGGGGCAGGGCAATTTCCATCCGACTTCCTCAAGAGTTACAACCTCCGGTTTGGTCTTCATTAGAAGCCAGACAGCGCATCGGCGGAGCACTCAATCTTTGGGCCGAGTCTTCCTCTCGTCCTTTGGTTATTTTGATTGACGAAATTGATGCTTTGCAAGACCTTGCTTTGATTTCCATTCTGCGTCAATTGCGAGATGGTTATCCCAATCGTCCTGATGCTTTTCCTCAATCAGTTGGTTTAATTGGTTTGCGAGATGTGAGAGATTATAAAGTAGCGGCTGGTGGGAGCGATCGACTCAATACTTCTAGTCCGTTTAATATTAAAGTGCGCTCTCTGACTATGAGAAATTTTAATATTGAGGAAGTGGCAGAACTTTACGCACAACACACCCAAGATACTGGACAAGTTTTTACGTCAGAAGCAGCAGATTTAGCCTTTGAACTAACTCAGGGACAACCTTGGTTGGTGAATGCTTTAGCTAAGGAAATAGTCGAAGAATTGGTCGTTGATGAATCTCTAGTCATTACAAAAGAACATATTTTAACAGCAAAGGAAATCATTATTAAACGCCAAGATACACATTTAGATAGTTTAGCTGAACGACTTAGAGAAAAACGAGTTCAAGCCATTATTGAACCAATGTTGGCGGGACGAGAATTGCCAGAGTCTTCCAATGACGATCGCCAGTATTTGGTAGATTTGGGATTGCTCAAACGCGATCCGGCGGGGGGATTAGTGATTGCGAATCCGATTTACCGAGAAGTTTTGCCGCGAGTTTTGGTGCAAGGGCCTCAAGATAGTTTACCGATTATCAGCCCGAGTTGGCTCAACGCTCGCGGAGAATTAAACACAGATGCTTTACTCCAAGCTTTTCTGGCGTTTTGGTTGCAGCATGGCGAACCGTTACTCAAGAGTGCATCCTATCCCGAAATAGCGCCTCATTTGGTGCTGATGGCGTTTTTGCATCGGGTAATTAACGGTGGAGGAACGTTAGAAAGAGAATATGCCATTGGGCGCGATCGCATGGATTTGTGTTTGGGCTATGGTGAGGTAACTTTGGGTATTGAATTGAAAGTCTGGCGCACTCGGAAAGTCGATCCTTTGACTAAAGGATTGTTACAATTAGATGAGTATTTAGCGAGATTGAAACAAGATTCGGGTTGGTTGGTGATTTTCGATCGGCGCGACAACGCACTGGAATTAGAAGAACGGTTGAAAACAGAAATTCATACAACACAAGCCGGACGAGCGGTTACAGTTATTCGAGCGTAAGTGAAAAAAAATCTCAAATGTATAAATTATCTAATACTAAACTAATAGATAGAAAATGTCACAACAAATTTCAGCAGATAGCCTTTACGATCGCGCTTTAGCTCTCCAAAAGCAAGACAACTGGGAAGCAGCCACAACCGAATATTTACAGATTATCACGCTGGAACCTAATTATGCTCCCGCTTACTTTCAATTGGGAAATGCTAAATTAGTCAAACAACAATGGCAAGAGGCGATCGCCTTTTACCGCCAAGCCTTAAACTGCGAACAGCGTTACTCTCAAGCGTGGTACAATTTAGGCGTAGCTCTGGAAAATGTCGCCGAAGTCGATCGCGCGATCGCAGCCTACGAACAAGCCGTCACCTACAATCCCAATTATGCGATCGCCTATAATAGCCTAGGAAGCCTACTTGCCAAACAGGAAAAGCCAGAAGCAGCCGAAATTGCCTATCAAAAAGCTTTAGCAATTCAACCAGATTCGATTCCAGCCTTGGGAAACTTAGCCAGAATTCAATTTGGCTGCGATCGATATACTGAGGCGGCGGCAAATTATCAAAAAGTCTTGCAACTAGACGCGAATAACATCAATGCAATGGCAGCTTTGGTGAAAGTCAACCAAGTAATTTGTCAATGGGAAGATTCAGCAGCCCTCAGCGAACAAATGTGGGAAATTGGCGCAAGTCTAATCGCCCAAGATATCTTGACAGACTTCTCTATTTTTGACTTTACCCTGTTTTCGCCATTTAAGGGCGATCGACATTTAGCGATCGCCCGCTACTTTGCCAAATTTGTCAGCAGCAAAGTCGATCGCAACTACTTTCCCCCTCATCTACCTCCGGCTACTCCTCCCCAACGGCTGCGCGTAGGTTACATTGCTGGAGATTTTCACAACCACGCCCTGACGCATTTAATGGGTGAATTGTTCGCTTTGCACGATCGATCTCGATTTGAAATATTCGCCTATTCTCTAGGCCCGGAAGATGGCAGCTACGAGCGACAAAAAATTAAAACAGACTGCGATCAATTTACCGATTTGCGAGGTCTAACTACGCCAGCAGCAGCAGAGAAAATATATAATGACAAAATTCATATTCTGATCGATATGGCAGGATATACAGTATATGCTAATCCTGAAATCTTAGCCCAGCGCCCCGCTCCAATTCAAATAAGTTATCTGACTTACGCGAATACAATGGGAGCCGACTTTATCGATTACTTTATCACAGATAATATAGTTACGCCGCCCCGAATTGCCGAGTTTTTTAGTGAAAAATTCATTTGCTTACCAGATAGCTATCAAATTAACAACTACCTGCGGATTTGTCCCGCCGAAAACGCACAAATTAAACTGAAAAACCCTAAAACTAAATATGGATTACCAGAAAGTGCTTTTGTGTTCGGATGCTTCAATCACAGCCGTAAAATTGAACCTGTGATGTTTGGCGTGTGGATGCGAATTTTAGAGCAAGTACCTAATAGTGTCTTGTGGTTGTTGGAGAGCAATCCAGAAGCAACACAAAATCTGAAAAATGAGGCTAAGTTGCGGGGAATTGATGGAGAAAGACTGATTTTTGCGCCGAGAGTCGGCAAAGAAGAAAATCTCATCCGCCACATTTGGATTGACTTATTCCTGGATACTTTATATTGCAATGCTCATACTACAGGTAGCGATGCTTTGTGGATGGGAATTCCGTTTATTACCTTTCCCGGTGAAACTTTTGCGGCGCGGGTAGGAGCGAGTTTATTGACAGCAGTGAACTTACCACAGTTAATAGTTAATAGTTTAGCAGAATACGAACAGTTAGCGGTGAACTTAGCAAATAATTCCGCTCAATTGCAAGAGTTGAAAAATTATTTACACTCTCACCGCCGCCAGTTGCCATTATTTGATACGCCGAAAACTGTGCGACATTTAGAGTTAGGATATGAGATGGCATGGGAGAAGTTTCAATCGGGAAAAGCACCCGCAGCGATCGATGTGCCAGCAACAGAAAATTTCGGAGATTTAATAGAGGCAAATGGTGGTAAAGTGGCAGTTAATTTAGTTTCTGAACCTACCAGCGAAATTCTGGGCGATCGCGATTTGCCCACTTGGCTAGCCCAACAAAAAATTACCATCGCTTGCAGTACCTATCAAACCAGCCGATTGATGTTCATCGGTGCTCACCCGGAAGCTAACAGAATATCGGGTTTTTGGCGGATATTCGATCGCGCGATGGGACTTTTCTGCACGCCATCGCGGATTTACCTAAGTTCCAAATATCAACTCTGGCAATTAGACAACGTGCTAGCGGCGGGACAATTGCATCAAAATTGCGATCGGCTTTACGTGCCCCGCATCGCCCACACTACAGGCGATATCGACATTCATGATGTAGCTGTAGATAGCAGCGGACAAGTAATTTTCATCAGCACGTTGCTCAATTGTATCGCCACGTTGAGCGATCGTCACAGTTGCAAACCGCTGTGGAAACCGCCGTTTATCTCGCAATACGTCAACGAGGATCGCTGTCACCTCAACGGTTTAGCGATGGTGGAGGGAAAACCTAAGTATGTGACAGCATCGAGTCAGTCGGATGTGGTGGATGGCTGGCGCGATCGGCGAAAAAATGGCGGCATCATCATAGATATCGAATCCAATGATATCATCACCACTGGATTGTCAATGCCGCACTCGCCCCGCTGGTATCAGGACAAATTGTGGGTACTGAATTCGGGGCGCGGAGAGTTGGGTTATGTGGATTTAGAGACTGGGGAATTTCAGGCGATCGCATTTTGTCCCGGATACGTGCGAGGACTCGCATTCTGGCAAAATTGGGCGATTGTGGGACTTTCCAAACCGCGAGGTGGCGATCGAACTTTTAGCGGCTTAGAATTAGATGAATTGTTAGTAGCAAAAGATGCTGAGCCGCGTTGTGGTATGATGGTAATTGATCTCAATACTGGCGCTGTAGTTCATTGGCTCCGATTTGAAGGAGTAGTCACGGAACTTTATGATGTGCAAATCATTCCCGAAGTTGAGAGACCGATGGCTTTAGGTTTTCAGACTGAAGAAATTGCTCAATTAATCACTTTGGAAACTTAATAATCCGCCAGGGATTTAAGTATAAAAGCGGTCTTTTGGATTAAATTAACACCAATACCGCGCACAATTCCCCTACAATAGATATCTTACAAAAGTCTTTTTTATCAAATTTTGGAACGGGCTCTTCGGCCCGTTCCTAGCTATTTTTGCAAGAGGTCTAATCTCTCTAAGCGTGAGAAGCCGTAGGAGTTTTAGCTTGTGGCTGTTTACCATCGGGCGAAATAGATTCGCCTTCAATAAACGATCGCAACATCCAAGCCATTTGCTCGTGCTGTTCCATCAAACCCGTCAAAAAGTCTGCGGTTCCGTCATCCTTGAACTCTTCAGAACACTGTTCGACGTGTAGGCGGAGATTGCGAATAACCAGTTCGTGATCGTCAACCAAACGCGACACCATCTCAGTCGCCAAAGGCAAATCGCCGATATGTTCCTTAATCGAAGCATACTTCAGAAAACCCTCAGCAGTACCGATTGGGTAGCCGCCTAAAGCCCTAACCCGTTCGGCCAAAGCATCAATATTCTCAGTCAATGCTTGGTAGTGTTCTTCCCACAACTGGTGGAGCGATCGAAACTGCGGGCCAACTACATCCCAGTGATACTTTTTGGTTTTGATTAACAGTAGATAAGCATTAGACAGGTCGTGATTCAAGAGTTCGATCACGCCTGCACGTTGCTCCTCAGATAGACCTATGTTTAACTTACGCATTGAAACTCTTCCTTCAACTCTAACTTTACATTTATTAAAACAAATTTCCCCAGTCACTTACATCAACCCAAAGGACGATCGCACTTTAGTAAAATATCTCCGTTTCAGGTTAAAGTAATCACAATTATAGATACCCTTAGATAGATGCGATGAAACTTTTTGTTCCGGGCCGCCTGTGTTTGTTTGGCGAACACAGCGATTGGGCCGCAGGTTATCGCCCGCTGAATCCCGCTATAGAAAAAGGCTGCACTCTGATAGCCAGTACAAATCAAGGAATTTATGCCGAAGTCAAAAAACATCCGACACACTTGATTTTGCGGGCTGCTTTAAATGACGGCACAAAAATAGAAGCTGCACTCCCGATGGCAAAAAATGCTCTGCTTGCTGAAGCACAAACAGGAAGTTTTTTCAGTTATGCAGCCGGTGTTGCCGCTCAATTTCTCTCGCAATGCAGCGTGGGAGGACTGGAAATTGACAATTATTTAACAGATTTGCCAATTCAGAAAGGCTTGTCTTCAAGTGCCGCAATTTGCGTGTTAGTAGCCAGGGCTTTCAATCGCTTATACGATTTAAAAATGAACGTCCGTGCCGAAATGGAAATGGCTTATCTAGGCGAGACTGCCACACCTTCCCGTTGCGACCGCATGGATCAGGGTTGTGCCTATGGAAATCGCCCGATTATGATGATTTTTGATGGCGCTCAAATGGATGTTGTTGAGCTAAAAGTTACCAAAGATTTGTTTTTTGTCATCGCAGATTTGGGCGCTAGTAAAAACACTCAAGAAATCCTGGCAAGCCTTAATCAGGCTTACCCCTTTGCTGCGAATGAAGTTCAAGTAAACGTGCAGAAATATCTCGGTGCGATTAATTATCAAATTACCCAAGATGCCGCCGCAGCTTTGCAGCAGGGAGATGCGGTTAAAATCGGCGAGTTGATGAAAGTTGCCCAGAGGGAATTTGACAGGTATTTAATCCCCGCTTGTCCCGGGCAATTAACTGCTCCCGTTTTGCACGAACTCCTGAACTATCAACCGATTCAGCCTTATATTTTGGGCGGGAAGAAAGTAGGTTCTCAGGGAGACGGCACGGCGCAATTTATCGTGAAAGATGCAGAAATTCAACAGCAAGTTATCAATATTATTGCACGGGATTTTCCTCAGATGGAATGTGTGAAACTTACTATTAGTTCTCAGACCCATTTGGAGCCTGAAACAGAATTTAATGCAGCAACCCCAGAAATATAAAGGCGGGACGCCTGTTCCACGCAGATAGAAGAAAGAAAAGATGCAGAAAAAGCTTCCCGACTGCAAGTCCGCAAAGCCGTGATTCCGGCCGCCGGTTTCGGCACTCGGATGTTTCCGGCAACTCTGGCGGTGAAGAAGGAATTTTTGCCAATTATCGATCGCGACGGCCGCGCTAAACCGATAATTTTGGCAATTGTGGAAGAAGCTTTGAGTGCGGGCATCGAAGAAGTTTGTATAGTTGTGCAAAAGGGATCTCGCACTTTTTTTGAAGATTTCTTTAAAACTGGGCCGTCTCCCGAACTTTTCCAAAAATTGTCTAAGCCAAATCAGGAGTACAGCCAATATTTACAAGAGTTGGGTCAGCGCGTTACAATTCTCACTCAGGATGTCCAGGAAGGGTTCGGCCACGCGGTATTCTGTGCTAAGGAATGGGTGAACAACGAGCCATTTCTCCTGCTTTTGGGCGACCACATTTATTTGTCGTCCATAGAAATCTCTTGCGCGCGCCAGCTATTGGATATTTACTCGCAAGTGCGGCAAAGTGCGATCGGTTTGAGATTAACACCATCTGATGTAATTCATCACTACGGCTGTGCGGCGGGAGTTTGGCAGGAACAAGATGCTATTTTGTCTGTGACGCAAGTTTACGAAAAGCCGGATATCGAGTATGCGCGGCAGCATTTAAGCGTAGAAGGCTTGCCAGAGGATTTATTTTTATCAATGTTTGGGATGTATGTCCTCGATCCTAAAATCTTTGATTATTTGGCAGAACATACAGCGGTTCCCGCTGTTATGAGGTACAGTAGCAACAATTAGCTTTCCCAATTTCTTAAATATAGGGATCGCGCATTAATTACGCTACCTCGCTGGTTTCTTTAACGGCAGATTGACTCGATTGAGCTACATAAATACCTAATAAAATCACGACAAACGCCACCAAGTCAAAGAAACCCAAGCGTTCAGAGAAAATTACCCAAGCGAAGATTGAGGCAAGGACTGGCTCGAAAAGAAGCGTGACGGCGACGAACCCTGACGACAGCCTGCTGAGGCTGTAAGCCAAAAGTCCTTGACCCAACACTTGGCACAAGATGGCTTGCAAAATTACGAAAAACCACCCCATCCAGGAATGGGGAAACAATCTTTCTTCGGCGAGTGCGAGGAAGGGAAACGCAAACATAGTCGTGAAGGCGCAGCGCCACAACAGTAAGGTTGCCGTGGTAAATCGGGATCGCAGTAGTTCTAGCAGTATCAGATACGCAGCAAAACAAATCCCGGATAGTAAGGCGAGGGCATTACCTTGTACTTGGTCAGTGGCGAACTGCACGTCATCCAATCCCATAGCGATCGCTCCCGCCAGTGCCATGACCATGCCAATGATGAATCTGCTATTATAGCGCCGACCTAAGAACAACCACCCCCCCAAGCCGACAAACAGTGGGTTCAAACCACAAAATAACGTAACGTTGGCAACGTTGGTTTGAGTCAGCGACAAAGACCACAGGAGGAAGTAGGTCGCTCCGAAAGTTCCCAATGCTACCAATAGCCCCAATTCTCGTCTCGTAAAAGACTTCTGTTCTACGGGTTGGTTATCAGATTTTTGGCGGCCCAAAGCCTCAAGTCCGCTCAACAACCCAAAGACTATGGTAGCGATCCAGCCGCGATGGAATGCTACGGCATTTGAACCTATTTCTCGTTCGCACAATTTGACGAGGATTGGTGCTAAAGATAGGGGGATTAGGCTGGCAAATAATGAAGCCGTTGCGATCCAAGCTGGTGTTCTCGACGACGGTTGCTGTGCTAATTCCAGTTTGGCTGTCATACTTTTTAGCAAATGTGTTGACATCTAGTTGTGCTGATTTTTTGAGCAAAGTCTTTTTCAGTTGCTTGCCGTTGAAACAAACAGTAATGGTGACTACCCGCTCTCTAGCCGATTTTGTGGGAGATCGAAAGCAGCTTGGCTAGATACGGCTAGGTATAGACCGATGAGAACTAGGACAAAACCTACCCCATTCGAGAAACTTAACTTTTCCCCAAATATTGCCCAAGCCAAAATGCTGCTAAATACTGGCTCTAACAAATGTACTAAGGAGACAACGACTGAGGACAACCGGGCAACGCTATATGTTAAAAGTCCCTGACCTAAAACTTGGCAGACGAGGGCGAGAAAAATGACGAACAGCCACCCATGCACTGAAGAAGGAAAAATCCGATCTCCAGCGAACACAAGCATGGGTAAGATGGATAGGCTAGCGATCACACAAACCCACAACTGAATTGCGATCGGGTCAAATTTGGTTCTCAGTTGTTCTAACAGCAGCAGGTATGCACCCAAAAAAACCGCAGAGAGGATGGCAGCTATGCCTCCTGTGACTTCACCAGTGGCGATTTGGATCTGCTCGATTTCAATGGCGATCGCTCCCCCAATGGCGACGACCATCCCAATCAGAAATTGGCGGTTAAAGCCTTGACCGAATAACAACCAAGCTCCTAAGCTGGTAAATATCGGGGCGAGATTATGTAGGATTGTCGAGATAGCGATGCTGGTTTGAGTCAGCGACCAAGCTACAAAGGCTAAGGTGGCAGCAAAAAAAGTCCCAGCACCCAGTAATAGCAAAAGCTCCTGACTGGTGTATGAATCCTGTTGAACGGGTTTGTCAAAAGAAAGTCTCTGACGTATCGCCTTGTATCCTTGCCACAGCCCGAAGACGACACTACCTAGCCAAAGGCGATTAAATGTTGTAGCATTGGGGGTCAGTTCAGCTTCACTCCATCTGGTGAAGATAGAGCCAAAAGATATGGCGACTACACCGACAAATAATGAAACGATCGCAATCGTCGTTTTATTGGATTCATTCATCAGGGGTCAAACAAATATAAAACAGAAAAACTTATGATTGACTGTGAAGCAACTGTGCTTCGTGGCGATTGAGAAGTCTTCTCTAGCAAATCTAGCGGCTAAATGCTTGTTTTTTTTTGAGATATTCCTCTTTTTGAAAGCCGATACCTTTCATTAATTAACACCTATCTAAGACTATGTCAAGCACCAATTTTTACATACTTTCTTTACGGAGCGGGTTTCCCAATGACAATACCAAGCAGTTCTGCGTTTCTGTCAGGCATTTTTCCGGCTCAAGGATGGGGTGCATTTTTGCTTAACTTCGGCATTATTGGTGTTGTCGTTATTGCTCTCTACCTACTGTTTGGTATTTTGCGGAGGGTGTTCCGTGTATTTCCTCCGACCTACCGTTAGTTGCACTCAACATCTCAGAAACGCCGCTGACACTCATTGCGGTCGCGATCGGTTTGAAGCTGGCATTGCTGACGCTATCTGTCACTCCTACAAGTTACATTACTTGGTTCCAACGAGGATTGACCGCTTTTCTTGTCCTTGTCGTCGCCTTTTGGGTGGTTCAATTGATCGCCGAGGTTGTGACCTATGCTTTTAGGCAGTATGCCGAAGGCTCCGAGGCAATGTGGGATGATGTTCTCGCTCCCATCCTACAAAATGTTCTCCCTTTAATTGTTTACTTGGTGGCTGGACTGCTGTTTCTCCAGGCGTTCGGTGTTGACATCCAAGGTTTGTTAGTTGCAATCGGAGGAATGAGTTTTATCTTGGGGTTTGCGCTAAAAGATATTCTGGCAAACTTCTTCAGTGGGTTAGTCTTGCTCATCGATACACCATTTCGCTTTGGGGATGTGATTGAGCTAGCCAACGGTAGAAGAGGCGTGATTAAACACATTGGGCTGCGATTAACCGAACTGTATCTCATTGACACCCACTCACACATTTACATCCCCAATGCCGTGTTTGAAGGGCAAAACATTATTAACCTCAGCCGTCCGACCAATCATTACTACTACACGATCTCCATCCCCATCAAAGCAGATGTTGACCCGTTTCTAGCCATCTCCCTGATGGAAAAAGTCGTGCTGGCGCACCCCGATACCATGGGCGAAATTAACAAGAAGTTAGAAGTAGTTGACCAGTTTTATGGTTACTCTTTACCTGGGGTAGAATGGCAACAGAAGCGAGAGGCGGGACGGCAACGCTTGTTAGCTGAGTATGAGGTGAATACTATACTAGCTGAGATTGAAATGGGTTTGGCGCACCTAGCCGCTCTCATCTCCCAATTAGAAAGGGGCGGATTAGATATAGAGGAGCGGCGAACAGTGCAATCACACTATCTAGAACTTTGTGAAAAGATTGGACTGGAATTAAAGCCCGATCGATATGACCGTCGCAGACGCTGGCTCAGTGAAGCTACGGGAACAGTATACGACAGTAGTTTGATTGGGCTGATGCGCCGTTGGTATCAGTACTGGTTGAAAGACCCTGACCTATTTCAAGAAGACCAGCAAATGTTGAAGCAAGAGTGGGAACAGAAGATTGATTTGTTGAAGATCAAAGTCAACAAGCTGTTTTGGGCAATCAGTAATCCCAAAGGGTTAGAAACGCGATTAGACGATCTGGTAGAACGCTTTCGCGAATGGTTGCGAGAAAACTTCAAGAGTTCACGCAATGAATGGCAAGACCCCAAAATCTGGATCAATGACCTGAATGGAGATTACACGCGAGACACGCTGGTGCGGTTCGTGCGGTTCGTTTCTATGAAACTAGCCTGTATGGGTTAGGGGATTAGAGCCTTTACGCCGCCTTGGGTGCAAGCCCTAAAAGATAGTAAAGGTAACTTCAGTTGAGTGTGAGTGCGTCAAACTCAAATTTGACAAGTCTTACCCGCTAGGAATGGCGTGATGCCAAAACTGCCCACATGGATAGAGAACAAACTCTAAAAATGAAGCTGGGGACAGAACGAGAATAACAAACCTGAGATGGGAGCAACTCGTATAGGTAAGTAGTCAAGGTTAAACATTAGTTGAACTCTCGGAAAAAGCGTCTGAGCGTGAAGGACCGAAATCAAGGTCGAACAACGACACAACATAACACTTAAAGTGTGAAAATACCCGCATTATTTTGAACTGGATAAATGCAATTCTGGGAAATCGTGGGCGAAATGAGAGAACCTAAAACTACAAAACAACTAAACAGAGGAACGAATAAAACTGCTCTTTCAACCTTCAATTTGAGAAAATTACTTCCTCAAATTGTGGACTCCTTAAATAAGGGTTAGCGGGTAGAGTTGGTAAGATGTACTCAAAAATTCAAGAAATCAGGACTCTTGGACAACTGGGTACGGTTTACATAGAAAATGTTCATTCAGGCGTAGAGAATGTTATGGCAACGGAGTTAAATCCAGTTGATAAATGGAAATCAATTCCTTGGCGCAAGCTGCGGAAAATTGTGTTTCGCCTACAAGTGAGAATATTCAAGGCTCAAAAGAACGGTAACGTGATCCTAGTGCGTAAGCTTCAGAAACTTTTATTAAGCTCTCTTTGCAGCGAAATTGCTTGCTATTCGGCAAGTGACACAGTTAAATACTGGACGGAAAACCGCAGGGGTGGACGGAAAGAAAGCCCTCGAACCCTCACAAAGACTGGCACTATTTGAAGTGTTAGTTAAGAACTGGAAGCAATGGAAACATCAGCCCCTAAAGCGAGTGTACATACCCAAAGTAGACGGAACTAAAAGAGGACTAGGAATCCCGACCATTAGCGACAGAGCATATCAATGTCTCATCAAATATGCCTTAGAACCCGCAGCAGAAGCTACGTTCAACGCTCATTCTTATGGGTTTAGACCTAGCAGAAGCTGCCATGATATCCAGAGACAATTATTCAATAATCTAAACTCTAGCAGTAATGGGTTAGAAAAAAGAATTTTGGAATTGGATATTGAAAAATGTTTCGACAAGATTGACCACAAATTCTTAATGCAATCAGTCCAACTACCAAAGGCAGCAAAACAAGGGGTATTTAGGGCAATAAAAGCTGGAGTCAGAGGAGAATTTCCTTCATCCGAATCCGGTACGCCCCAAGGTGGAGTTTTCAGCCCATTACTAGCAAATATAGTCCTTCACGGATTATAAAATGTTGGTCATGAGGTCAGATTAAAAATCAGAAATGGTGGCAGATACATAGACACTATTACTGGATTTCGTTAGGCGGATGACGTTGTGTTTATTCTGAAACCAGAAGACGACCCTGAACCCCTCCGAGGACACATTGATAAATTCTTGGAAACAAGAGGATTAAAAGTTAAAGAAGCCAAAACAAAAGTCGTACATAGTACAGATGGTTTCGACTTCCTTGGATGGAACTTCTCAGTTAAACCCAATGGTAAATTCATTTCAACACCCAGTCAAAAAGCTACAATTAGCATTAAGGCAAAAGTTAAAGAAGTGATAAAAGATAGTCGTTTCACTCTCGAACATCGAATCAACAAGTGTGGTTCGGTGGTAAGAGGGTGGAGAAATTACCATAGATTCTGCGATCTGAGTCAACACAACCTGTGGTCACTGCGCTATTGGTTATGGAAATTCATTCGGAAACAAGGAAGATACAACCGTTATCAAACCAATAAGGTTATAAAAAGAGCAATTCCTGCGGTTAGTTGGTCAGCCTGCAAGTTTGTTATTGTCAAGGGAGATAAATCACCCTATGATGGCGATTTTGTTTACTGGTCAAAACGAGAGAATGCTCACTACGATGGGATAACGGCACGACTTCTCAAGAAACAGAATCACAGATGTACAGAATGTAATCTATCGTTCAGTTCAGGTGATATTGCAGAATTACACCATATCGACGGCAACCATGACAATTGGAAACCTATAAATTTGGAAGTTCTACATCGTGAATGTCACCAGCATCAGACCGTTCATGGTCAGGTGAGAGTCCGAACAGCGGGTTAAACCCGACTTATTAGGTGTCAGACTAGGAGCCGGATGCAGTGAAAGCTGCACGTCCGCGTTCTGAAGGAGAGGTGTCCTGTGGTAACACAGGCATCGACTCTAATTAACTCAGAGGTGCGGGAGATAATACTCCCCATCGACTCAAACTAAGGTCACTGAATCAGTGCTGTTGGCTCAACAAGCTTAGATATCAAGATCGAGGCAAACATTACCCCGCAAGGGAGAATTTCATGCAAAACTACACCTTCGTACTTGATACAAACAAACGACCACTTGACCCGGTTCATCCTGCCACAGCTAGAAAGTTACTTTCATGTGGTGAAGCAGCGGTCTTCCGCAGATATCCGTTCACGATAATTCTTAAAAATGTCGTTGACACCGATACTGGGCCAGTTCAAGTCAAGTTAGATCCTGGTAGCAAGACTACGGGAATTGCGCTACTCAAAGACAACAAACTCATCTTTGTAGCGGAATTAATGCACCGAGGTCAAACCATTAAAGCTGGTCTAGATTCTCGCCGTGCTATTCGTCGAGGTCGCCCTGGCTAAACATACCCGTTACCGTCAAGCGCGTTTCCTAAATCGCACTCGCCCTCATAAGCTAATCGTCATTTAAATTTCCAAGCTGATTCCCTTGTAGCAAGGAGTTCGGAGGGGTAATAATGCAATTTAAATGTCGAACAGCTTAGTTGGCTAGCTCCTAGCTTGAAACACAGAGTAGATACAATACTTACTTGGGTCAACAAATTCATCAGATTTGCGCCCATAAGTAGTATCGCGATGGAACTGGTTCGATTCGACCTTCAAAAACTAGAGAATCCCGAAATCTCTGGTGTTGAATATCAGCAAGGCGAATTACTTGGGTACGAGATCAGAGAATATCTGCTCAACAAATGGGACAGAAAGTGTACTTATTGCAAGACTGAAAATATTCCCTTGCAGGTAGAACACATTCATCCCAAGGCAAGAGGAGGTAGCAATCGCATTTCTAACCTGTGCCTAGCTTGCGAAAAATGTAATCTCAAGAAAGGCACTCAAAATATTAAGGATTTCCTCTCGAAGAAGCCAGATTTAGTTAAGCAAATCATGGCACAAGTCAAACGACCGCTCAAGGATGCCACCGCCGTCAATTCAACCCGCTGGGCATTGTTCAACCAACTCAAGCTAACGGGATTACCTGTTACGACAGGCTCCGGCGGGCAGACAAAATACAATCGCACTCGATTAGAGTTGCCCAAAACTCATTATTTTGACGCTGCTTGTGTTGGCAAGGTTGATAAATTAGTTGTGTTAACCGCTCAGCCATTGTCAATCAAATCAAACGGTCATGGCACTCGCCAAATGTGCCGCACTGATAAATTTGGTTTTCCATCTCGTTACGTACCTCGCGACAAATTTGTTAAAGGTTTTCAAACGGGCGATCTTGTAAAAGCAGTGGTAACCAGTGGAAATAAAATTGGTGAATATGTTGGTAGAGTAGCTGTTCGCAGCAGCGGTTCTTTCAATATATCAGCGAAAGAATTGGTACAGGGTATTAACCATCAATACTGTCAGATTCTCCATAGAAAAGATGGGTATTCGTACCAGTTATAGTTTAAGTAAAGCCGTCTTGAAAGACGGGGTTTCTACCCATAATTTTGATGAAAAAGAGTACATTAATCATCGATCGAAGAAGTCGCTCTACCATTGTTCAAGTGTTACAAAATTCACCCAAATACAGCGGTTCCCGCTCTTATGAGGTACAGTAGCAGCAATTAACTTTCCCAATTTCTTAAATGTTGAGGATTAATTAAGCGTACCGCATTACAGCGGGAACCGCTGTATTAATAGCAATTTTCGAGAAAGAGGCGAATTTCAGTTAACGTCGTGTTTGGATAAGTTGCGGGAGTTCGAGGGAATGGCTGGTTATGTGGTGCAAGGGCGGTGTTTTGACACGAGATTGCCGGAAGTTTACCGGCAGACGCTGATAGATTTTCCTTTTTATAGCAGAAGCCAGGAGTCAGGAGTCAGGAGTCGGATGCTTAACTATTAACGGTTTCAGCAATTGCCCAATTCCCGATGCCCAATTCCCGATGCCCAATTCCCATGCCTCATCAGCTACATCCCTAGTTTGCCGTTGTCGCCATCCGAAATTGTAACGAGATATTACAATATGACGCTAAAGCTGCATAGAGGCTTGACAGCAAAGAATTAACTAGCTAATCTAATATACATACCCGGGTAAGTCAATTCACTGATATGCAAGAAAAGCAAAAAGTTACACTGTATCTTCCACCTGAACTGCATCGCCAGCTCAAAATCAAAGCCGCAGTTGAAACAGAACCGATGTCATCAATTGCAGAAAGGGCAATTGTCTTCTACCTAGGAAACCCCGAACTGGTTGACGAAGTAGAAGCCTCCTACGGACAAACCCACCGGGTGTACACTTGTCCAGAATGCACGGGTTCTGTAGTAATGCGAGATGGAGAACTGGCATCGGTAACAAGTCAGCCGAGTGTATTGGCTGAGCAGGAGCTTCCAGTCAAGCAAGTGTCCGGCGTCAGTGCCAGCACAGCCCAACCGGGAGAGGAAGAATTGGTTCCCTGCTAAGAATGCCTTGCTTGCTCAAAAAGCCATAACTGGAAATCTCATTCAGTAATGCGCTAATGGCAGCATTGAGATTCAGCAAAGATAGCACCGTCTCTAGTGGGTCGAGGAATATGCAAGAAGAGATCAGTATACTAATCCAAGCTCAATATCCTCTGATCTACCTCGTGACATCCGAGGAAGAGCGGTGTGAGCAAGCAATTTCCGCAATAGCTCAAGCTAAGCCGCAGCGCCGAGTCTTTGTCTGGACTGTAACCCAGGGCATGATAGAGTACGGTCAACCTCGTGCAAACACTCAGCAAAGCACCCTCTCGCCGCAGGCAGCTATTGAATGGGCGATTAGGCAGCGCGAACCGAACAACAACGCTACTATCTATGTATTCAAAGACCTGCATCCTTTTAAAGATGATGCAACCGTAACAAGGTTGTTGCGTGATGCGATCGCCAACTTCAAAGGAACACAAAAGACAATTATCCTGATGTCTCCTTTGCAGCAAATCCCGATCGAGCTAGAAAAGGAAGTCGTGGTATTAGACTTCGCGCTCCCAGACATGAAGGAACTAAACCAAGTATTGTCTAGCCAGTTGGAGCAAACGAAATCGCGACGCATTACCACAGAAGCGCGAGAAAAACTTTTAAAAGCAGCCTTGGGATTGACTAAGGATGAAGCTGAAAAAGTTTATCGCAAAGCCCAAGTTTCCACGGGGCGCTTAACCGAAGAAGAAGTAGACATAGTTCTGTCGGAGAAAAAGCAATTAATTCGGCGCAACGGCATTCTAGAGTTTGTAGAAGAAGACGAAACCCTGGATGCAGTCGGGGGTTTAGAAGAACTAAAACGGTGGCTCAAGCAGCGTTCCAACGCCTTTACAGAAAGGGCGAGAGAATACGGCTTGCCCCAACCAAAAGGGATGTTAATTCTCGGCGTACCCGGATGCGGAAAATCGCTGATTGCCAAGACTACCTCGCGCCTGTGGGGACTGCCCCTGCTAAGGCTAGATATGGGTAGAGTCTACGACGGCTCAATGGTAGGTCGCAGCGAAGCCAACCTCCGCAACGCCCTCAAAACCGCAGAATCCATCTCCCCAGCCATCCTCTTCATCGACGAACTAGACAAAGCCTTTGCAGGAGGCACTGGTTCGGCCGACTCAGACGGAGGAACCTCCAGCCGAATTTTCGGTTCATTCCTCACTTGGATGCAAGAAAAAACTTCCCCAGTCTTCGTAATGGCAACAGCAAACCGAATCGAGCGGTTGCCGGGGGAATTCTTGAGGAAAGGTCGATTCGACGAGCTCTTCTTTGTTGACCTGCCAACGAAAGAAGAACGCCAAGATATATTCAAAATTCACCTGTCAAAACGGCGTCGGGAAATTTCTCGCTTCGATTTAGAGCAACTTTCCAATGTTTCCGACGGCTTTTCAGGAGCAGAAATTGAGCAAGGGCTAGTAGCAGCCATGTACGAGGCCTTCGCTCAAGATAGAGAGTTTACGCAGTTAGATATCATCGCGGCCATTAAATCTACATTGCCACTGTCTAAAACCATGACCGAACAGGTCAGCGCCCTCCGAGATTGGG
This sequence comes from Microcoleus sp. bin38.metabat.b11b12b14.051, assembly GCF_013299165.1. NCBI lineage: Bacteria > Bacillati > Cyanobacteriota > Cyanophyceae > Oscillatoriales > Microcoleaceae > Microcoleus > Microcoleus sp. bin38.metabat.b11b12b14.051. Next base: position 37,492 of record NZ_JAAFKD010000026.1, on the reverse strand, counting down.
CGAGACAGCGCGCACGGCCCGCTGCGTCTTCCGTCGCTGAATACCAGCGAATGGAATTCTAAAAGCTTTCTCCTGGTCCAAACAGGAGCAAAGGCTAGCAACAGCTAGCAGTTCGATTGAAGAGCCGCCCAGCGGCACCGTTAAATCCAGACCGTTGTTGTTTCTCTCTCAGTTTTATTAGGAGGAAATCCAATGTCTCACTTTAGCACTCTGCGTACCAAAATCACCGATGCCGAAATCTTGAAAGCTTCCCTACGTGACTTGGGCATTTCAGTCAAGTCAGAAGCAGATGTTCGCGGCTATAATGGTCAGCGCGTTCGCTCCGACATCGTGGCGACTCTGGAAGGCGAATACGACCTGGGTTGGTCTCGCAATAGCGACGGTTCCTTTGATCTGATTGCAGACCTCTGGGGCGTCGCCAAAAAGCACAATCAAACTGAGTTAATTAACTCCATCAACCAGAAGTACGCAGTTAACAAGACCTTGGCAGCAGTCAAGCAGCGCGGTTTGCAAAACGCCAACGTCAAGCTGGTAGTGCAAAATTAATCGCTTTGCGTGTTTCTAAGCTCGCGGGTTAACCAAATACGGGTTAACCCGTTTTTAGCTAAGATGTAGAGTGGGGTTCTTTTGCCGCCACACACTTTTTTAGCAACCCCAAGCAGCAGCTCCCTAGTAGAGAGCTGCTGCTTTAGTGCTTGGCTTAGCTAATGCTTCTGGCAAGTGTCGATCGTTTGTTGATAAATTTCAATCATGCGATCGACTTTGCGTTCCCAGTCAAAACGCTGCCGGACACGTTCCCGTCCAGCCATACCCATATTCTGCCGTAATTCTGGCGACTGAGCTAGCTTCAGCATCGCATCAGTTAGCCCCTTGACGAAGCCTTCTGGATAAGTGGGTTCTACTAAAATACCGCAAGTGGAATCCAGATAATCCGCTGGGCCACCCCAGTTCGTTGCTATAATCGGCAAGCCCACTGCCATTGCCTCCATCACCACAGCCCCGCCCGGTTCTCGCAAACTAGGGAACACCATTGTATCAGCTTGTTGCATTTTGAGAGAGCACTGCTCCTGAGAAAGCCAGCCGCTAAATACAACCCTGCTCTCGATCCCCAAACGAGCGGTTTGAGCTTGGAGTTCCCCTCGCATATCCCCGTCGCCGATGATTTCCAATACTGCATCAGTTTGAGTGGCGACGATGGCGAAAGCTTCCAGCAGCAAGTCTACACCTTTCCAGTCTGCCAGACGCCCCAAGAAAACAAAGTGAATTTGTTGATTTTGCTCGTTTGATGCGGTAGAGTCCGATCGCCACACTGAGAAATCCACGCCGTTTTCGACAAGTTCAATGATTTTACCTTGCACTCCAGTTGGAAGTGCTTGCTTCGTGCGCTCGTTTGCTACCAACAGCGTCTCGGCTTTGATTTTACCTGGCACAAGACGATTGAAGACATCGACGAACTGGTAACCGATCGCAATTAAAATATCAATGGTCGGATTTTGGCGCGATCGAAATGCCAGAGGAAATTTAACCGACGTGTTCATCGGCCCCATAACTACGGGCTCACCCAATCCGAACATTAACGAAGGAATTGTTGCCGAGACTGGTGTGGGTTCGTGTACAACATCAATTTGGTGTTCGCTCACCAACCGCCGGACAATCCGGCGCTGAAGCATCTGGGTGTACAGGTGACTGAGCAGCCCAAAAGTAAATTCATTCACTCTGGCTGGAATCAATTCCCCGCAAGTGCTAAGGAGCCGATGCAGCCAAGTGTCGGATACAAAGTGCATTCGATCGCGATCTTCTGGAAAGAGCGCTTCGAGTTCGGCCTGGGTGCGCGCGTGCACTACTAACCAAGTCTCTATTTTACGCGATCGAAGTATCCGGAAGTAGTTCACCGGCAGCAATGACTCACCACCGAATTGAGTTGAGGCATTTTGAGCAACAATTACTATTCGCATAACTTATTTTTATCCCAAGTGAATTAATAGACTATTTAGATTTACAATTTGATTTTTCGCAAGTCATTGATTGAATCCTGCATCAACTAAACTGCCTAAGAAACTAGCTGAATGCCGTTATTTGAAATTTTCAGTGTCGCGTGGCTTTCTCTGGCAAGTATTGTTTAGTATCCAGACTTTCGTTAACAGTTGACAGTTGACAGAAGAGCCCGCCCGCGAAGTCGAGGGGTTGACTTCGGAGTGCGAAGTTTTTAGGCAGGGGATTTAAGCCCCTGCCTAAAAACAATCCACCTAAAGGTGGGGGCTTAAATCCCCTGTGATGACGGTTATACAACTAATGCTTTCGTGTTCTTTTTACTTTGAACTAAGCGTTGTATCTATTTCATGGCTAACAATAGTTATCTCTCCGCGTTTTCTAATAGCTTCTAAAAAAATGTACCCTGCCAAAAATACAAATGCAGCATTGGGGCTACAGTCTATCAATAAAAATTTATATTTTTGGTTGCCCACTTTTTTGTGTTATCTGGATACTTGCCTGAGGCATAACTGCCACAGGCAAGGGCATAGAGGACAGACAAGTTATGTTTATTTTGACTGATCTACTCACTAAATTTAGGACTCATTCTACCTCGCCGAATTCACAGGCTTTGATGTTTTATATTCGATCAAGCTGCTGCGCTGTCCCAGCAACCGGCGCTGGTGAAACTGAATCTGACCTTGCAACTGAGGAAATCTGCCGATCGCGCAAGATGTAGCATAAAGTGCAGCATCCTTGGCTGGCAAATTCTGCTGCTGCATCCGGCGGTAAATTCGGTAAGTAAGTACCGGATAACCGGCCAGCAACCAGAGGCTCCACCCTTGTGTGAACCACGCCGTACTTAATGCTATCACCGGCAAAACGCCTCCCCAGAACCAAATACTGATGGTGTCCTTCACCCAGTGGCGCTCTGGGGTGTTTCCGTGCAACCAGGAACCTTCGGCGTAGGCGTGACCTGCTCTTTGAGAGCGCTTCCACCACTGGTCAAAACGAGTCATTTGGGCGTCGTGCAGGGTCATTTCTGCATCCAAACGCTCGATTTTCCAGCCGTTTTGGCGCAGCCGCACGCACAGTTCCGGTTCTTCGCCGGCGATCAGTGTGGGGTTGAAACCGCCGACTTGCTCGAATGCCGATGTCCGCATCATGGAGTCGCCCCCGCAGGCTTTGGCGTCACCAACTGGTGTGTCCCACTCCATGTCGCACAGTCGGTTGTATGCTGTGGCTTCGGGGAATTTTTCGCGCCGGCGCCCGCAGACTGCGGCTAATTCTGGTCGGGCGGCGAGTTCTTGCTGGGCTGTTTGCAGCCAGCCACCAACTATTTCGCAGTCGCCATCTACGAATTGAACAAATTCGATGTCGGGCTCTAATTGCCGCAGGCGGGCAAATCCTTCATTTCGGGCGCGTGCTGCGGTAAATGGGATAGATAGGTCTAGTTCTACTGTATCGGCTCCTAGAGACCGGGCTAATTCCAAACTGCCGTCAGTTGAGCCGGAATCAACATAAACCACCAGAGCTACTTGGACGATCGCTGACCGCAAACACGCTCCAAGGCGATCGCCTTCATTCCGCCCGATCGCAACTAATCCAATTTGTTTCAAGCGATACCTCTTAAATTCCAATTGCGAGCTGTTATTTTAATATTTTAGTAACACTGTCGCTAACTTCACAATATCTTCACAAAACAAAGCTGCTCAAGTTTATGTATTGGGTGTTCAACTACTGTTAGCCGATGGTGAATTCTACCACACCAATACTTTTGAGTGCTGCCAGGTCAAAAAAGTTAAATTTAACTTTTTTCTTGGCAATATATTCTTGCACTTGTTGGTAGATCGATCGAGCTGATAGTTTGCAGTAGCAGACAAAGATATAGCCTTTCTCAAAAAGGTGAGGTATGCCGGGCATAGGGCATAGGGCATAGGGCATAGGGCATAGGGCATAGGGCATAGGGCATAGGGCATAGGGCATACCTCATGTTTTTGAGAACCGCTATATACGATCGAGCTGGCGCGGGCCCCGCATCAGCTTTGAGTTTCGGCTGGCAGTTGTTTCACCTATTCGACGCGGCGGCTGTAATGGAGGCGCTCGGGCTAGCTACAGGGGCTTCTGCGACCTGTTTGGACTAGGAGGACAGCGGCGACGACACTAGACAAGCCAGAGGCTTTCAACCTATTCTTTTTGGTAAAAATTCGGTTGATGCTGCGGGACAAAGGGCCGCAGCATCTGGAACAGCCTCTAGCCGATCGGAAAATGGCGGAGGATTTTCGCAAAAATCGAGTTAATCGCCTTCGCCTTATTTGGTAGATTTGAGAATCTTGGCGGGGATGCCGACTGCTGTTTGACCCGCCGGCACGTCTGACAACACGACAGCGTTGGCGCCAATGCTGGCGCCGTCTCCCAAACTGATGCCGCCGAGAAGTTTAGCACCTGCGCCGACATTGACTCGCGTTCCCAATTTGGGGGCTTCTAAGGGGCGATCCAAGTAGCGATTTCCTAAAGTTACACCTTGGCGGATGATACAGTCGTCGCCAATCACACAGTAACCGTGAATCACGATCGCCCCTTGATGTTCTACGATTACCCGGCGGCCGAGTTTCACGGTGTAGGGCAAGTCTATCCCGTAAGTATTGCGGATTTTGCGGTAGAGCGATCGATACAGAATGCTCAATGGAGCCCGCAGCAGTTTTGGTTCTACCTGCATTCTCCAGACGCCGAACCTTTGAACGGCTACAGCACGAAATCCCGGTTTTGTCCAGTCGCGTCCGTGAGCGATCCAGTCTTCTTTTATTTGTTGCCAAAGTCCCAATTCTGGGGTTTCTGTTTGAGTTGCAGTTTCTGTGAGTTCCGGCTGCGCTACCATAATTTATTCCGGCGATCGGTTATTTGTTTAGTTTGGAACAGAGTGATTTGACTGTGTGGCACTTATCTGCAAATATTTTAATGCCATCTGGAGGGAATTTATGTCGATGCGGGTGGGAGTGGCGGCAAACTTTCTAGCTTGTTGTTTAAAGTCTAGTTCTGCGATTACATCTTGTGTAATTTGACCGCTAACGGCACACCAATTTCCGCCCACAGCTCCGACAATATTTCGGTAAATATCGACTACGTACCCCGGATGAAACAATTCTATCACCTTAACTTGGTAACGGTTTAAAACCAAATGGGACATAGCTGCCCCCTGCACTCCCACTATAATTTTAGCATTTGTTGCTACCGACCACTGTTCGCTAATCGGGATATCTTCAAAGTAATATTTCCGAAATCCGTATGCTTGCAAAAATTGTTCTACTTCGCTTTCATTGATTAAACTTCTGTCTCCTTTGCGAGAAATAAAGATTCTTTCTGGAGTTTGGTGGTTCCACCCTTCAAAATCCAATTCCCCAAATAAATTAGTGTACCACCCGTCATAAGAGTACATAGAGTTTTTGCTGGCTAATATCAGCTTGCCGTCAATATCTTTGTCCGTGCACAGCACTGACGCTCCGAGGAGGTTGTAGATATTTTTTGCCATGTTGGTAGCATTCGATCGCAATACCACTGTGATTTTGTCGCATTTTTTTTTGCTGCTAAAAGTTGGGGTACTACGCCAGTCATCATGTGGGCTATGTTGCAGTCTGTTTCGTAGCGGGAGTCTAAAATGTACGAGCCGTCAACTAACATCGGGGGGGTTAATTTTCTGTAGATTTTTTGGTAAATATTGCCGCTATTATTTTAAATTGACCGGGTTGAGCCTTGGCGAACTATGATTTCTACGGACGGTCTTTCTAACAAATATTCCGGCAAGTTAATTTCCATGATGTCGGGCTTCCACGCACTCGCCAATCGCGTGGGGTAGGTAAACATTTTCGATGCTGGTATTGGTATGGAGCGGCCAGATAGTACAGTGCTTTTTTCGGTTTCGCTGTTCATTGCAATTACGTGTCGATATTGCTGTATTCTGCGCTCCCCCGTGCATCTTTTTTTTGAAAGCGCATATTTTTATCGAGTGCGATTTGTGTGCACCATGAATGAAAAATTGAGAACGGAAACTTTAAAAACATACATCGTGAAAAAAGCGGTAGCCAATTCTCAAAGCATCAATTTTAAAATTTTCTATCCTCAATTTCCCCGGGTTGGGCAGTTAGCCTCCTTTGAAAAAGACGCTGTTGGACATGAAATCGCTGAGCATCTTCGGCGGATCTGTGTCCGGCTTGCGCTGAACAACCCGGCGCATCCTCCAAAAAACAAAGCCGGAAGCCCAAAATAAATCGGCTAATGCTGTGTACAACCAACCGTAATTTTTGACAAAGTACCGGCGCCGGGAATCGTACCAGTATTGAGGCAGTCGCTTAGTCCGAGGTTGAAAGTTATTGACGCCGGAACTTTGCCCGACGAGGTGTACGACTCGGCTTTCTGGTACGTACCAGCAACTCCAGCCTGCTCTGTTAGCTTGCAGGCAAAAGTCCATTTCTTCGTAATACATGAAATATACTTCATCTAGCAGCCCAACTGCTTCAAATACTTCGCGGCGGACGATCGCGGAAGCTCCGGCTACCCAGTCTGTTTGGCAGGTTTCTTGGGGGACGGGAGGGGCTACTGCCCACCTTGCTAGCAGTTTTGATACGAAGCCGAGCCGCCAGCCGAAATCGAACTCGCTGGCTAGGGTGTGAAACCGAAAGGCTGACTGCTGGGGAGTACCGTCAGGATCTTCCAAGCGGCTGCCGGCAATCCCTGCGTCGGGATGAGCGTCCATGAAATCCACCAGTGCTTTGAGAGCTCCGGGGCGAACTACCGTGTCTGGGTTGAGCAGCAGGACGTAAGGGGGGGGATTGCTCGATTGCAGGGCGGGACGGATCAGGGCGTTGTTCCCGTAGGCAAATCCGCCGTTGCGCTCTAGGGGAACGAAGGATGCCCATTCGCTCCAGCCGGATGATGCTATGGCGGCTGGTATTTCTGCGGTAGAGTTGTCGCCTGATGCGTTGTCGCCAACTACAACCTGCGTACCGGGGACGGATTGCACTTCGCTAACTAGAGAGCGCAAGCAGTCAATTGTCAAACTAGCGGTTCGGTAGTTAACAATGACAACCAGCAGTGGATACGGGTGATTGGGATCGCTGGCATTGGACATAAGTGCAGTTGTTGGTTTAACAACTTTTTAGCTCAAGTTGCAGGGATTTGGCAAGAGCGTTCGATCGCTCAGTAGCGATCGTATCAGCTACTTTGGCGATCGCTCCAACATATTTAACAAAAGCTGCCACCGCTGCTGGTGCATTTCTTGGTGAGTGAGGCTGCGAGCCTTGTTCAGAGCTGCCATGCCCATATTTTGCAGTAAATTCAAGTTTTCTCCCGACTGTTTGAGCAAGTTTGCGAGCGCAGCGGGGTTGTCGCAATTGGCGATCGAGCCTGTGACGCCGTTTTCGATGCAGTCGCGGAGTCCGGCTGTATTGTTTGCCAATACCGGTACGGCTTGGGAATAAGCATCGTATACGACTCTGGGCTGTTCGTCTGAGATGCTGGGAACCACCACAGCATGATATTGTTGCAATCGCCCCAAGAATTCTCTCCCGTAAGGAAGGGTTCCCAAAACTTCGATCTGTGCGGATTTTTGCAGCTCCTTGCTGGCTGCTTGGCAGTTGCTAAGCAGTTCGCCTTCGCCGAGGATGTCGAGCTTGACGGCAATGTTTTGGGCGTCCAAGATTTTCATTGCTTCTAGCAGAACTAATACGCCTTTATGTGGATGCAATCTGCCAGCAAATAATATTTTTAGTTGCTTGGGGGAGGCCGAAAGTTTTTCCTGCCATATTTGGGCAGCCTCGCCGTCGGAAATAATATTTCCTTCGTCGATCCACGAAGCATTAATTATGTGACTTGGTTTGTGCCGTTTGGTTAATAAACTCTGCTGGTATTGTGACTGTGTAAAAATTGTCAAGTCGGCGCTGTTGACGCACCAGCGATTTAATGTTTCGGATATGGCAGCGACAATTTTGGCTTTAATGCTAGCAGCGCTGCCCGGTTGCAGGCGCCAAGGGGCGGACTCGACTACCAGCAGATATGGTTTGCGCTGGATCAGGACTATGGGCGTCACTAGCCACGCCATGGGAATCGGCCAGCCTGCTATGCCGCTGTGTACGATATCTGAAGAGGCGATCGCGCCCCAAAGTTTGGCAATCGTCGCCGGCAGCAGCAATATTGCCTTGCCGTAGCTATTTGGCGAGGGAAGATCAACAAATTTAGCACCGGCAAATGATGGTTCTCGATCCACGTTGATTGTGTTTTTTGGCGGTGCTTCTGGTTCGGCTGGAGATGCTAGCGTGAAATTTTTCAAATATTTGAAGTGTTCGATTAAGTCTTTTGCCCACAATGGATCGAGATACCTGCTGCCCTTGGAGTCGCAGGAGGATTTGATGTTGAGGACGAGCAAGTAGCGCTGCTCGATCGGCATTAAAGGTTGTTCTATGGCCCCAATTTCTCTGATATTTAAGGAGGTGGATGTCATGGAATTTACTCCGGTTAGATGCTATCTCTACTCTATCGCCATTTCGAGAAAATTGTATTTCTAGATACTTTTTTGCGCGAAATTGTTGGTCTATAAAAATTATAACATTTCTCAAAATTATTGCTAGTAAACAATTGTTGGGTTTATTTACTCGATGCTGTCTGGTGCCGAGATTTATGCAAAGGATTAAAGAATAGAGTACCCCTTTAGGAGTATTTTTGTATAAGTTTTGAAAATTATTAGCAAGGTGTTGCGTATCTGGATTGTCTGTGGCGATCGACAGGGAGACGCGGAGAATGTGCGATGGAGAGAGGATGTTTATTCGGCTCTGAAAATATAAAATTTAAATACACAACAGGCTATTAAATCCCAGATTCGGCACCCGCCGTGTTACACAGTATAATTACTAATGCAAATTATTTTAGTAATAAATTATGCCTTTTCCCGAATTTATAGCCGTCCATTTTCGGTACAAAAGTATAATTTATAGCTTAATTTATCTAAAAAAATCAGTAAGAACCGATTGTGGCACTTGTGGGTGCGGAATGTGGGTTAAATCAATCATTAAGTTTATATAAAATCTCGCTGATCTGCATCAAAGTCGATATTGTCTGTAGGTCTGACTTGCGGCTCGGTGCAGTAGCGAATGTCGATAAACTAAGCCCTTGGCGTCATCGGAATAGCCGCCACCAATGACGCAGGCAACGGGATAGCCACCAGCCAAACAAGTAGATAAAACTTGCATTTCCCGGCGAAATAATCCCGTATCAGTTAAAGCTAATTTTCCCAGCTTGTCGGCCTGATGAGGGTCTACTCCGGCATCGTACAATACTAAATCTGGCTTGACATCCGAGAGTAAATCTGGTAAGTGTTTAGCCAAAGTTTGTAAATATTCATCGTCCTCCATACCGATCGGCAAAGGTACATCTAGATCGCTCTTTTGTTTAGTACCAGGAAAATTCACCTCGCAGTGCATCGAGAAAGTAAAAATGCTGCTGTCATCTTGGAAAATTACGGCGGTTCCATCTCCTTGGTGCACGTCTAAATCGACAATTAAAACTTTGCGAACTAAACCAATTTTTTGCAAGACGCGACAGGCGATCGCCAAATCGTTGAAAATACAAAAACCAGACCCATAATTGGGGAAAGCATGATGAGTTCCACCCGCAGTATTGCAAGCTAAACCGTATTCTAAAGCAAGCTTGGCAGTTAGTACCGTCCCTGCAACCGCAGTGCAAGTGCGGTTGACCAAGGCTGGACTCCAAGGCAGCCCGATTCGTCGCTGAGCTTTGGCATCAAGCGTTCCGTTGCAGTAAGCTTGAATGTAATTATCATCGTGGACTAACTGAATCGATTCTGGCCCAAAAAGTTCCGGAGCGTGAAATTGCGATCGATCTGCTACCCCATCCGCGAGCAGCATCTGGTAAAGCATCCGGAACTTTGCCATCGGGAAGCGGTGATCCGGGGGCAAGGGTGCAACGTAATCTTCGTGGTAGATAATTGGTAAGTCCATTAAGATTATTGTAGAACGATTGAATCTTTAATTAACAGCCTGCAATCTCAAATTTAAATTCGCTGGAGAACCTCTATATGCAACTAAAAACAGTATGGCAGTCCGGCAGCAAGGATGCCGAAAATAGTGACAAATTCGATCGTATCAGTCAGTGGTGGCAAAACCTCAACGGCAAACAAATTAGCTGGGTAGAGCGACTGATTCCGCAAATCGGCGGTATGAGCGAAATTCACTGGCAACCGCAGCGATTTGACGAAACATTTGTGATCCTGAATCCCAAAATTCGCGAAGAGACTCTCTATTGGTACAAATCCAATTCTCCCGTTGAACGTAACAACACAGTTCAAAAACTAGAACTAGACAACCTGCAACAGCACTTGTACATCTATCCTCAGTTAGAATCTGAACTGGTAATTCGCATAGCAATTCCCGAAGTTAAATATCAGACACTTGAATTGAACAATCCCGAAATCGCCTTGGGGGAAGATAATATTCTGCTGTTGTGGCAGGCTGAGAGAGAACTTGAAATTAAAATCTCCCTCAGCAATGAAAATCTTGCTAAACTTAAGGAATTGCTGGCTTAGAAAAGACCGAGAACAGAGTTTGTAATGCACGCTCTGGGTGTGTGCCCGTCGAGCTATACTTTTAGTTAGCTATAAATTTCTTAAGACTTACGTGCGGGTGCGTCGAAACAGGGCTTTTTCACAGCAATACACAGGTTGCAGCCCGGGGCAAGAGTAAAAAACGCGGTTTGTTGGCTTTCGGGTGTGCATCAGCGCGAGTATCTCTGCTAAAACTCTTTGAAGGTGGCAGCAGAACTTCAAGAAGCTTGGGTGATCCTCCTGCGACTTTTAACCGTAAAGTCAACCAAAAAAACAGTTTCTCTGGCATCTACCAGGTTGGATTTACGAAAATACACAGGTTGCAGCTATTATTGAACAAAGTTCAACCATTTTCGATTAAATATTTGAGGATGAAAGAATTGGCAATGACTTACTGAGTCAGCGGGTTGGGATTTTGACTACAGTTGCATTTTTTTTGAAATTGGTATTAACAAACCCGGTTGTAAAAATCCCGAAGGCCTGAGTCATGATTTTTGGGGGTATTTATCGTGAATGATGTTAGTAATAACACTTCTTTTGACAAACCAAAAAGGAAGATACGCGGTTAACTTAAATGGTACATTTAAAATCCAAAAAGTCAATCAAACATTCTTGCCTCCGTCAATCAATGATTAAAATTCTAAAAACAATCTTCTTTTGTTGAGTAAGAATTTCAAAATAAACATTTTTCATACTAAATAATTTTAACTTCATGTGAAACTAGCTCTGCTGCTAACATTGACAAAGAAAAATGGCAAAACAAAAAATGGCTATCAACAAAGAAAGTATTCAGATTTTGATTATTGATGACCAGCCTAACAACCTGCGGTTTATATCAAATATATTGACAAAAGAGGGGTATAAAGTTCAGCGGGCAATTTCGGGTGAAATGGCGTTAAATGCTAGATTTGCTGTGCTGCCAGACTTGATTTTGTTAGATATTGCTATGCCCAAAATGAATGGATACGAAGTCTGCGAAAGACTGAAAGCTAACGAAATTACTTGCGAAATCCCGGTTATTTTTTTAAGTATTTTTAGTGATACGTTTTACAAAGTTAAAGCTTTTGAAGTCGGCGGTGTTGATTACATTGCTAAGCCTTTTCAAGTGGAAGAATTTTTAGTGCGAATTGAAAGTCAATTGACGATACAACAGCTATCTAAACAATTAAAACAGCAGAATGCCCAACTGCAACGAGAGGTAGAATTTAGGAAGCAGACAGAACAAGCACTTCGGGAAAGCAAAGCGCGGTTGCAGAAATTGGCGGTGAATATTCCGGGAGTTCTTTATCAATTTGTCAAGAACTCTGAGGAAAATTTTAAATTTGAGTATATCAGTTATGCTTGTAGGGAAATTTACGAATTAGATAGTGAAAAAATTTTAAAAGATCCGGGAATTTGTTTCGACCAAAATTATTATGATGACAGAGAATGTCTGGAAAATAAAATTGCCGTTAGCGCTCGAACTTTAGAACCGTTTGCCTTTGAATGGCGAATTATTACGCCGTCTGGAAAAATGAAATGGTTGCAATCAAATTCTCGACCCGAAATGCGCGATAATGGCGATATAGTTTGGTATGGGGTACTTTTTGATATCAGCGATCGCAAGCAAGCAGAAATAGAAACGGCGGTGGCAAAAACTGCTTTAGAACGGCAAGCTCAGCGAGAATTGCTGATTGCCAAAATAACTCAACAAATTCGATCGAGCTTGCAGCCAGAACAAATATTTGAAATAGCCGCAACTCAAATCGGTCAGGCATTCTGCGCCAATCGCTGTTTGATTCATACTTACGTGACTAGCCCCCAAGTCGATATTCCTCTGGCGGCGGAGTATCTAGAACCCGAGTGCGAATCGATTCGCCACGTACCGATTCCGATTTGGGGGAATCCTCATGTGGTACAAATGATGATCCAAGATCGGGCGATCGCCTCGAACAATGTTTACTCGGAGCCTCTTTTACAAGCTGTTCAACCGATTTGCCACCGGGTTGGGTTAAAATCGATGCTGGCAATTCGTACTTCGTACCAAGGTAAGGCAAATGGCGCTATCTGCTTGCACCAGTGCGATCGCTACCGCGAATGGACGAAAGATGAAATCGACTTGTTGGAAGCTGTGGGGGCTCAAGTAGGAATCGCCATCGCTCAAGCTAAACTGATCGATCGAGAAAAAAAGCGACTTCAGCAGCTCGATCGCCAGAATAAACAGTTACAAGCAGAAATTCGCACCCGCATCCGCGCCGAGGAAGCTTTGCAAGAATCTGAAGCTGAATTGCGGGCGATTTTTGCCGCCATGACTGACATAGTTTTAGTGAGAAATGCAGACGGGCGCTGCATCAAAATCGCCCCGACAGCAGCGACGAATTTGGTGAAACCTCAAAGGGAAATGATTAACACAACCGCCCACGAAGTTTTGCCGGAACCTGTGGCAGATTTGCTATTAAATGCCATCCAACAAGTTCTCAAAACCAAGCAAAGCATCAATGTTGAATATAGCTATAGACTCGCAGAGCGCGAAGTTTGGCTAGATGCTAAAGTTTCTGTGCTTTCCGCTGAATCAGTGATTATCGTAGCGCGAGATATTAGCGATCGAAAACTGGCAGAATCTGCACTGCGAGAAAGCCAGCACTTCATTCAGGCGATCGCCGATTCTAATCCCAATCTCTTGTACGTTTACGATTTAATTGAACAGCGGAATGTCTACAGCAACCGCCAAATTGCGGTGATGCTCGGCTACACCGCCCAAGAAATACAAGATATGGGTACAGCAATGATGTCAACTCTGCTCAACCCCGACGATTGGCCACAATTTCAAGAAAGCGTCCAAAAAGTGGAGCGAGCCAAAGACGGCGATGTCATTCAATGTAAATACCGGATGAAACACAAAAACGGTGAATGGCGGTGGATGCAGAGTTGGGATACCGTATTTCTCAGAACACCTGACGGTAAACCCAAACAACTTCTGGGTACGGCTAACGATATCACAGACAGCAAATTAGCCCAAGAAAAATTGCTAGCATCGCAGCAAAGAATCTCATTTTTATTGCAGCAAACGCCGATCGCAGTGATCGAGTTAAACCTCAATTTAGAGATTATCACGTGGAATCCGGCGGCGGAAGCTATTTTCGGTTACAGCGAGCCTGAAGCGATCGGTGGAATCGCGCCCGATTTGATCGTACCTAAAAGCTACCGCTCCTCTGCATCGAAGATTTTCAATCAGGGCTTGAGGGACAAATCCAGCGGGATTTCCCAAAATTTGACCAAAGACGGCAGAATTATTATCTGCGAATGGTACAATACTCAGCTAATTGACGAAAACGGCAAAGCAATCGGTACGGCTTCCATGGCTGTAGATATTACCGAACGCAAGCAAGCAGAAACCGAGCTGCAAGAAAGTGCTTTGCGGCAAAGAGCGATCGCTCGCATCATTGAAAGAATGCGGCAAACTTTAGATATCCGAGACATTTTTCATGCTACAACCCTAGAATTGCGCCAAACCATGAAATGCGATCGAGTCGCCCTTTACCGTTTCAATCCTGACTGGAGCGGCGAATTTGTAGCAGAATCAGTTAACAGCAACTGGGTCTCTTTCATGCAAGAACAGCAAATAGAGTCTAACTTTACAGAAGACGCTTTAGAAGCAGAAAATTGCCTTGGAAAAAAATTTGATAACACCTCACAAGAAGTACGCGATACCTATTTGGAAGAAACCCAAGGCGGAGCTTACAGCCGAGGAAAAAATTACCTTTGCGTCCCAGACATTTACAAGCAAGGCTTTGATACTTGTTACATCCAACTATTAGAAAGATTTCAAGCCAAAGCATACATTACTGTGCCAATTTTTTGCGGTGAAACACTCTGGGGACTGCTAGCATCCTATCAAAATTCTGCCCCCCGCCAGTGGAGCGAAGCCGAAATCAACGTTGCAGTTCATGTCGGCACTCAGCTAGGAGTAGCATTGCAGCAAGCCGAATTGCTCACCCGCACTCAAAGGCAGTCAATGGAATTGCTTAAATCCAAAGAAAATGCCGAAGTTGCCAACCGTGCCAAAAGCCAATTTCTCGCTTCCATGAGCCACGAACTCCGCACGCCTCTCAACGCCATTCTCGGTTTTTCTCAAGTCATGGCTCGCAACAGTTCGATCACGGAAGAACAAAAAGAATACATAGAAATTATCAACCGCAGTGGCGAACACTTGCTGGAACTGATCAATGATGTTTTGTCAATGTCCAAAATAGAAGCCGGTCAAATTAGCATCCATGAAAGCCGCTTCAACCTCTACAACCTTCTCCACAGCCTCATAGAAATGCTGCAACTAAAAGCCAACTCAAAAGGCTTGTACTTAATCTTTGAAAACATCGGTGAGTTGCCGCAGTACATTGAAACAGACGAAGCTAAATTGAGGCAAGTTTTAATTAACCTGCTCGGCAACGCCATTAAATTTACCAAGCACGGAACTGTTACTTTGCGCGTCAGCAGCCAAGCAGAAAATAAGGCTGAATCACCAAATAAATCTCAATTACATTTTGAAATTGCCGACACGGGGCCAGGGATTTCTCCGTCGGAAATTCCCACATTATTCAAACCATTCGTACAAACAGAAACTGGCCGGAGATCCATGCAGGGAACTGGTCTCGGATTGCCTATTAGCCAACAGTTTGTCTGCATTATGGGAGGTGATATTGCTGTTGAAAGTGAACTCGGTAAAGGCACAACTTTCACCTTTAATATCCAGGTTAACTTAGTAACAGAAAGTGACGAACAAGAAAAATCGGCGCCCAAACAAGTTATTGCTTTAGAAGCCGGACAGCAAACTTATCGGATATTAATAGTTGAAGATGTAGCGGAAAATCGTCAACTGCTGCTTCAGATCCTCTCACCGCTGGGATTTGAAGTCCGCGAGGCAACTAACGGTGAAGAAGGAATTGCTTTGCAGTCAACTTGGAAGCCGCACCTGATCTTAATGGATATGCTGATGCCAGTGATGGACGGGTACGAAGCTACCAGACAGATCAAGCAAACTCCTGAAGGTAAAGAAACAATCATTCTCGCCCTGACTGCTAGTGCTTTTGAGGAGCAGCGACACATAATTTTGTCGGCAGGTTGTGATGATTTGATCTGTAAACCGTTTCGGGAAGAGGTACTATTTGAAAAGATAGCGCATCACCTGAACCTGCGCTATATTTATGAGGAAGAAAACTCATCTACTTCAGGTTCGGCACAGACAGTGCTTAAAAATTTGACCACCGAGGATTTGAGTGTAATGCCCACAGACTGGGTGGTGGATTTGTACCGAGCGGCACTTTGCGTTGACGACAACCGCATCCTCGGACTCATCGAGCAAATTCCCGAAACAGAGGCAAATCTCGCTAAGGTCTTAACAGATTTGGTGAATAATTTTCGGATAGATATCATTATTGATTTAACTCAATTATATTATGATGAACGACCATCAATTACCAGGGACTCCTAGAGACATTTTGATCGTTGACGATATGCCGGACAATTTGCGACTTTTATCGACTATGCTAGCATCCCACGGGTATCAGGTCAGGAAGGCTATTAACGGAAAATTGGCTTTGCAAGCGGCGCAAATATCTCCTCCGGATCTAATTTTACTAGATATTAATATGCCTATAA
Organism: Microcoleus sp. bin38.metabat.b11b12b14.051; assembly: GCF_013299165.1. Taxonomy (NCBI): domain Bacteria; kingdom Bacillati; phylum Cyanobacteriota; class Cyanophyceae; order Oscillatoriales; family Microcoleaceae; genus Microcoleus; species Microcoleus sp. bin38.metabat.b11b12b14.051. Next base: position 21,279 of record NZ_JAAFKD010000026.1, on the reverse strand, counting down.
TGAACGGCTATGAAGTTTGTGAGAATTTAAAAAAAGTTGAAAATACTAAAGATATTCCGGTAATTTTTATTAGTGCGCTAGATGACGTGATGGAAAAAGTTAAAGCTTTTCAAGTAGGAGGAGTAGATTATATTACTAAGCCGTTTCAAGTAGAAGAAGTTTTGGCGCGCGTTCAAAACCAACTTTCGCTGCGTTCGCTGCAATCGAAACTGCAACAGCAGGCGAGGGAATTGCACGATCGCAATTCCAGATTGCAGGAAGAAGTCGCCGAACGACAGCAAGCCCAAGAATCAATCCGGTTTTTGCTGGAAACCACGCGGGCGATCGGCGAAGCTGTAGACTTTCACTCAGCTTTAGAAGTAGTTCTGCACCAAGTTGGCGAAACAATCGGATGGGATGTAGGAGAAGCTTGGATTCCCGATGCAGAAGGAACTTTTCTGCAATCTGCCCGGGGCTGGTATGCGAGTAACCCCAGCATGGAATCGTTTCGCAGCCAAAGTGAAAAGCTGACATTTGCCATGAATATAGGGCTGCCGGGACGAGTTTGGGCATCCAAAGAACCGGAATGGGTAGAAGATATTTCCCGGGGCTACCCGGAATTTCTCAGAAGTGAAATAGCACTAGAACTCGGATTTAAAGCAGGTTTTGGCGTGCCGATTTTGGTAGGCGATGAAGTATTAGCAGTGCTAGTTTTTTTTAAAACTTCTGCCTGTCCGAAAGACGCGCGATTTATAGACATATTTAATGCAGTCGGCACTCAATTAGGTTCTTTAATTCAGCGGAAACAAGCAGAAGAAGCACTGCGAATTGCTGAAGAAAAATACCACAGCATTGTGGAAAATGCGATGGAAGGTATTTTTCAAAGCACTCCTTCAGGACGCTATATCAGCGCCAATCCAGCCTTGGCAAGATTGTACGGTTACGACTCACCTGCACAACTGATGTCCTGCGTCACAAATATTTCCCAGCAACTCTATCTTGACCAGCAACGACGGCAAGAATTTGAGGTAACTATGAATGCAAAAAATGCCGTTTTGGGCTTTGAATCTATGGTGTGCTGCAAAGATGGTAGTTGGATTTGGGTGTCAGAAAATGTTCGGGCTGTTCGGGATGCAAAAGGTGAAATGATCTATTATGAGGGTACAGTTTCTGATATTACAGAACGCAAATCAGCGCAAGAAGCGCTAAAATTTGAGCAGGAACAAAGCGAGAAGTTGCTGTTAAATATTTTACCGAAACCAATAGCAGAACGTTTGAAGGCTCAGCAAACTACAATTGCTGACAGTTTTGCCGAAGTAACTGTTTTATTTGCTGATATTGTGGGCTTTACTGAGCTGTCGGCGAGAATGTCTCCGACGGAACTGGTAAAGCGATTAAACGTGATTTTTTCGCATTTCGACCAGCTAGCTGAAAAGTACGGTGTGGAGAAAATTAAGACTATTGGCGATGCTTATATGGTAGTCGGGGGATTGCCGACGCCGAGAGACGATCACGCCGAGGCGATCGCCCAAATGGCCTTGGGAATGCAGGCAAAAATAGCCAAATTGTCCGCCGAGACAGGCGAAAAACTGGCAATTCGCGTCGGCATCAATTCCGGGCCGGTAGTGGCGGGAGTGATTGGTGTGAGCAAGTTTACTTACGATTTGTGGGGAGATACGGTGAATGTGGCGGCGAGGATGGAAGTTACGGGATTTGCAGGCAGCATTCAAGTTACTGATGTTACCTATGAGCTTTTGAAAGATAAGTATTTGTTTGAGAAGCGAGGCTTGATTCCGGTAAAAGGTAAGGGGGATATGATTACTTATTTATTGGTAGAGAAAATTAGTCAGTAGTCATTGGTAATTGGTCATTGGTCATTGGTCATTGGTAATTGGTAATTGGTAATTGGTAAGCTGTTGCGGCATTTAAACTGTATGTCAAGAAATAATCAAAGTCTTGTGGGATGGCTTTGAGCAGCGTCCCGAATATGCAATTTAAATGCGTGACAGCTTAATTGGTAATGGGTAATGGGTAATGGGTAATGGGGAATGGGGAATAATGTTCTTGTGGGATGGGGTTTGAGCAGCGTCCGTTTTTGTGAAAGGGGCTTCTAGCCCGCGCCGGAGCGGGATTGTGCTGCTATGATCAAAGAAGTTAACGAAACTTTACATTTAGAGCCGTGACTGCACAAGAGCTAGTATCTGCAACGAGTTTAGAAAAATTAATTTGGACTTGGAAAGGTCACAAAATCCAGTATACCGTCCAAGGCACCGGCCGCCCTCTGATCTTGATTCACGGATTTGGGGCTTCGATCGGACATTGGCGACAAAATATCCCTGCACTCGCCGCCGCCGGCTACCGCGTATTTGCGCTGGACTTGCTGGGATTCGGGGCTTCCGCGAAACCGGCCCTGGATTACACTCTGGAATTGTGGGAAGAATTGCTGAGAGATTTCTGGACGGAGTTGGTACAGGAACCGGCGGTATTTGTGGGAAATTCGATCGGCGCTTTGCTGAGTTTGATGGTAGTCGCCAACCATCCAGAAATATCGGCCGGCGCAGTGTTAATCAACTGTGCTGGCGGACTCAACCACCGCCCTGACGAATTGAACTTCCCGCTGCGAGTAGTGATGGGGACTTTTACGAAATTAGTTCGATCGCCCATCATCGGCCCCTTTGTGTTCAACAACATCCGCCAAAAACACCGCATCCGCAACACCCTGCGCCAAGTCTACGGGAACCGGGAAGCCATCACCGACGAACTCGTAGAACTGCTGCACGCCCCATCCTGCGAGCCGGGAGCTCAACAAGTGTTTGCTTCCATTCTCACGGCTCCAGCAGGCCCTCAACCGTCGGAATTGCTGCCAAAGGTCGATCGTCCGTTACTGGTACTTTGGGGCGCCGATGACCCTTGGACGCCGATCGCCGGTAGCCAGATTTATCAAGAATTAGCCACCAGCGGTAAACCCGTGAAATTTGTGTCAATTCCCAACACGGGCCACTGTCCCCACGACGAGCGGCCGTCGGAGGTCAATCATCTAATTTTGGACTGGGTGCAGGAATTGAACTAAAATTTTTCTGCTGAATCGCAAAAAAGGGCGATCGAGCAAAACCATTGCCTTCCAAAGGTTCTGCCTCGCTCCAACGCACCTGTAGCCAAATGAATGCCGACTCAAAAAAAACTTTTGTAAAAAGTATTGACACATTGGGCCGAGTCAGCTATATTTGTGGACGTGTGAGGAGCGAACCAGAGAAAGCACCGAGACGAAACACGGCCAGTCGTCGGTGCTTTTTCTGTGGAAAGGCATTTTTTAAATCGGAATAATACTGTGGCATTAAATCACAGGCAAGATGCCTGTTCCACAATTCCGTACATTTATTTTTATTGAAACAATGAGTGGGGTGGGCTTCTAGCCCGCCCCAAAGATACAAACCAAATGCGGTAAAGCTTAACAGGCTTTCCGGCTTGTTCCACAAACAATATCAGCTCGCGCCCAAAACAAATTGTTCGATCGCCGCCGCCACCCCATCTTCCTCCACATCCGGCGCCACCCAATTAGCACCAGCCTTCACCGCCTCAGGAGCATTCCCCATCGCCACGCCGACACCCGCGTAGGAAATCATTTCAACATCGTTAAAATTGTCGCCGATCGCCATCACATTTGCCGCCTGCAAGCCCAAAAGTTCCTCTGCTAAATACTGCACCGCATCTCCCTTATTCGCCAAAGGATGCGTCGCTTCAAAAAAAGTCGCAACTGATCGAGTTAAATAAAGCTCCGCAGGCGTGTAGCGCTGCCGCATATCGATCAGCAAGCCGTCGAGTACCTCCGGATTCTGGCACAAAGCCAAGACTTTCGTCGGTTCTCCCGGAATATCTCGCCGCAAATCTTTAATTACAATGGGTTCAATGCCCGATCGTTCGGCGTAAAGCCGGGTAGCTGGGGTAATTTCCGGTACGTAAAGCTTGTCTTCAATGTAGAAATGGATCGAAAGGAGCGATCGCAAATCAGGTGCTTCAAAATGCTCTAACAGTTGCAAAGCCGTTTGTTTCGACAGCGGCAAGTGACGCAGGCGCTGTTGAGTAGCATGATCTTGAATCCAGGCGCCCTGGTAGCAAATCAGCGGCAAAGTCGAGCCGATCTCAGAGTGAAAACGCAAAGCAGACTGGTACATCCTGCCCGTAGCTACAGCCACTTTCACTCCCCGCGACTGGGCTGCCAAAATTGCCTGCTTGACAGGTTTTCGGATGTTATTTGACAAACCTGCGATCGTGCCGTCGATATCCACTACCAGTAGTTTAATGTCTGCGGTGCCTAAAGAGCGTTCTGTCGCAGTGGCTGGATTTGAGGCACTTATATTCTGCATGATTGTTTTTTGATTTTAGCTGTTGATTTGCACGCACCAGTTTATTTTGGCACTGCCGGGATAGCAAAGTGTGACTTCTGATTTTTTGAATACTAGAATATAGATCGGTGACTCAACCCAAAAAACTATCGAACATCAGCCTGTAAAGGCGACTTTATCTAAAATCTAGAATAGCAGCCATTGTACTGCCGTAAAAACCGCCATATACCGATATATAGCCAAGTCTCAGATTTTTGGAGGTACAAGTTTAAATTTTCCATTTTTCCAGGTTTCGAATTGAGATTTGCAACTTGAGGAATTACTAATTAATTGGTCAATGCCTCATATTTTGGTCAAAAATTATCTTTTGCCCGCAACAATTACGAAAAAAAACAACCCCAACAATATTTAAGCCATGTTGCACTAAGGAATGAGAATTAAATAACTTCCACAAGTTTGTGGGATGGGCGTCCCGCCCGTCCTATTTGGACGGGCGGGACGCCCATCCCACGATAACAATTAAAATTGTAAGTTATTTAATTCGCGATCCTAATTAGTTTAAATCCTTCATTCAATCTCAACTCTTACATAGTATAAATATACAATTAATACCACAATAAACCTCATGATTTCAATCCCAGGATACCGCATTGACGAAGAAATTTATAAAAACAATCACACAGTTATTTATCGAGGAATGCAGGTTGATGAACAAAAATCTGTTATCCTAAAAACTCTCACCCAGCCCTACCCAACCCCAGCACGAATAGCTCAACTCCTGCACGAATATGAAATTATTAAAAATTTGAATATTACGGGAATCGTCAAAGTTTACAAACTCGAAAAATACAATCACGTTCCTGTTTTGATTTTAGAAGATTTGGGCGGAATTTCTTTAAAACAATTTATCAACAACAACCACCTAGAGTTAGAAGATTTTTTGCGAATTGGCATCAACTTAGCAGAAACTATTGGGAAACTTCACGAAAAACACATCATTCACAAAGATATTAAACCCAGCAATATTATTATCAATGTGGAGACGGGTGATGTCAAAATTGCTGATTTTGCGATCGCCTCCCTGTTACCGGGCGAAAACCCCGCCCTCAGCCATCCCACTTTGCTCGAAGGAACCCTCGCCTATATGTCTCCGGAACAAACCGGGCGCATGAATCGCAGCGTAGACTACCGCACAGATTTTTATTCTTTAGGCGTCACTTTTTATGAAATACTCTGCGGCGAATTGCCTTTTAATGCCACCGATCCGATGGAATTAGTACACTGTCATATTGCCAAAACCCCAGTTTCTCCTTGTGATATCAGAAAGCATAAAATAGAAGGCATAATTGAGCCAACAGACAGCCCACAGATTCCTCAAGCTGTTTCAGATATCGTAATGAAACTCTTAGCAAAAACCGCAGAAGACAGGTATCAAAGTGCTTTCGGGCTTTTGTATGACTTAGAAAAATGTCTCGCTCAACTGCAAACAAACGGCGAAATTTCTCTAAAGGCGATCGGCGAGCAAGATCGATCGAGTCACCTACAAATTTCCCAAAAGCTTTACGGGCGAGAAGCCGAAGTTCACCTGCTACTGACTGCCTTCGAGCGCATGAGGCGAGGAAATACAGAAATAGTGCTGATTTCCGGTTGTCCAGGTTTGGGTAAATCGTGGTTAGTCTATGAAATCAATAAACCAGTATTGCGCGAAAACGGATATTTTATAGACAGCAAATTTGAACAATTTAAGCGCGATATTCCCTACGCTTTTTTGCTCCAAGGTTTTCAAGAACTATTGCGCCACATTCTTACCGAAACAGCCACAAAACTCCTAGCTTGGAAACAAAAAATTTTAAATGCCACAGGGGGTAACTGCCAAATAATTATTGAAGTTATTCCCGAAGTAGAACTGATTGTCGGCCCGCAGCCCCCAGTCCCTGATTTAGGAGGAACTGAATCTCAAAATCGCTTTAATCTAGTATTTCAAAAATTCATCCGCGTCTTTGCTCAAAAAGCACACCCGCTAGTAATTTTTCTCGACGATTTGCAGTGGGTAGATTCCGCTTCGCTCAAGTTAATCCAATTGCTAGCAACTGACCTCGAAACTCAATGTTTGTTAATAATTGGAGCCTATCGAGAACAAGAAGTAGATGTAAATCATCCCCTAATGCTAACCGCCGAAGCAATTAGAAAAGCAGGGGTGAATGTAAGTGCGATCGCCCTTTCGCCTTTAGATGTCAACAGCGTCAATCAATTAGTAGCTGATACTCTCAACTGCGAGCCAGAAAAATCGTTAATTTTAGCAGAATTGCTTTTTCAAAAAACCGCAGGAAATCCATTTTTCTTGACTCAACTTTTGAAATCTCTTTACTCTGAAAAATTACTACAGTTGAAATTTAAACCTTGCGAACTTCCTCTCGCTGGATCGGAAGCTAACGTTACTGACTTGAGCCAAATAAATGCCGAGCTAGTTGTGGATAAATGCCAAATTACAGGCAATTGGCACTGGAATATCGAGCAAATCCAAGAAATGCGAATTACTGAGAATGTTGTAGAATTAATGATAAACAACATTCAGAAACTGTCACAAAATACGCAGCAAATGCTAAAATTTGCCGCTTGTATAGGGAACAAATTTGATTTGCAAACTTTGTCAGTCGTTGGCGAAAAATCTGTGGCGTCGGCAGCAAATGACCTCTGGGAAGCACTTCAGTCTGGGCTGATTTTGCCCGTGAATAACGCTTACAAAATTCCGCTAGCACTAGCAGCAGGCAGAGAATTAACAGACAACATATCAAGCGATTTTAGCAATGAATCTTCGCTGCCAGTAGCTGAGGTTGCCAGCGCAAATTACCAATTTTTGCACGAGCGAGTACAGCAAGCAGCTTATGCTTTAATATCGCCATACGACAAACAAAAAAATCATCTAAATATCGGCCGATTCCTGTTGGAAAACGCGCCGCCAGAACAATTAGAAAACCATGTTTTTGATACAGTAAACCAATTAAATGCAGCCAGACAAATTATCAGCAGCGATTTAGAAAAATTTAAATTATGCCAATTAAATTTAATGGCGGGTTGCAAAGCAAAAGCCACTGCTGCTTACGAACTCGCTGTCAAATATTTAACCGCAGGTATTGAATTACTTCCTCCGGAAAGTTGGCAAACTGACTACGATTTAACTCTTGCACTCTACGAGTCAGCAGCAGAAGCAGCTTACCTCAATACCGAGTTTGAACAAATGGAAATATGGGCAGAAATTGTCCTACAACACGCAAAAAATGAACTCGATAAAATTAAAATATTTGAAATACAAATTACAGCTTGTGCGATGCAAACCAAACTGCAAGAAGCAGTAAAAATTGGTTTGGCAGCACTCAAAATGTTAGGGATAAACTTTCCAGAATCCCCGATTCCCCTCCACATTCAGCAAGCACTGACTAAAACAGCAGCTTATTTAACCGGAAAAAAGATAGAAGATTTAATTAACCTACCGGTGATGACGAATCCGCACAAGTTAGCAACTATGCGAGTTTTATCCAGTATGTTTTCTGCTACGTTGATAGTTGAACCAATGCTATTACCCTTGATTGTGTGCGAGCAAGTTCATTTATCAATTAATTACGGGAATTCAGTATTTTCTGCATTCGGATATGCTAATTATGGAGCAATTTTAAAAGGAATAGTCAGAGATATTGAATCAGGCGATCGTTTCGGCCAATTAGCTTTAAACTTGAGCAATCGCCTAAATGCTTTAGAATTTAAAAGTAAAACTCTTAATTTAGTAGCATTCATTTTGATGCACGGTAAGCATCACGTTAAAGACACTTTGCCGTTGTTAGAAGAAGCCTATCAAAGCGCGCTAAAAAATGGTGATTTAGAAAGCGTAGGATATGCGGCTGTAAATATTTGTCAGTCTTTATATTTTATCGGTCAAGAATTGTCACAACTAGAACTAAAAATGGCAGATTACAATCATTTGCTGTTTCAACTAAAGCAAGAAACTGTATTGACTTGGAATCTAATTTATCGACAAACTGTTTTACAGTTGATGGGAAATTTGCCTGATTCTGACCTTTTATTAGGTGAAGCTTACAATGAAGAAACTTTGTTGCCGCTGCTATTAAAAGCTAACGATCGCGTGGGATTACAGCACTTTTATTTGCAAAAGTTAATATTAGCTTATTTATTTGGAAACATCGAGCAAGCCATAGAAAACGCGGCACAAGCTGAAGTTTATTTAGACGGAGTAGCGGGATTTATTAATGTTCCTGAATACCATTTTTATGATGCTCTTACCCGACTGGCAGCATATCAATATTCCACAACTAAGGAACAACAAGAACATCTTTTTTATGCAGGAAGTAACCTGAAGAGATTGCAGAAAAAAGCTTTGTTTGCACCTATGAATTTGCAGCACAAGTGTGACTTGGTTGCTGCCGAAATAGCGAGAGTTTTGGGTGATATTGCGATCGCAATGGAATATTACGATCGCGCAATTTTAGGCGCACAAGAAAACGGGTACATACAGGTACAAGCACTGGCGGCAGAATTGGCAGGAGCATTTTATCTATCCATAGGACGAGAAAAAATTGCTAAAACTTACTTGACTGAAGCGCGTTATTGCTATCAGTGTTGGGGAGCCAAAGCCAAAGTAGCGCATTTAGAATCAACATACTCGCAGTTGCTAACTTCTGCCTCGATTTCAACTAATATAGAAACTCACAAATCGACCAGCAGCGCTTGCACTACCAGTGACAGTGGAGGCGTGCTAGACTTGACAACGGCAGTCAAAGCATCGCAAACCTTAGCCGGCGAAATAGTTCTAGACAAACTGCTGGCAAAAATGATGAAGATTGTGATTGAAAATGCTGGGGGGCAAAGAGGATTTTTCATCCTAGAAAAAGATGAAAAGTGGGTGATTGAAGCATCAGGTTCTGTAGATGACGATCGCATTAATGTAATGCAATCAATTCCTATAGATTTTATAGATGAGGAGCGACAAGTAACTTTACTAGCAGTTGCAGTAGTTAACTACGTCGCCCGCACTCAACAAAGCATAGTTTTAAATGATGCCACCCGTCAAGGACAATTTACTCGCGCACCTTACATAATTGCCGTTCAACCTAAATCAATTCTTTGCACTCCCTTAATTCATCAAGGCAAACTCAGCGGCATTCTATATTTAGAAAACAATCTCACAGCCGGCGCTTTTACACCAGAGCGGTTAGAAATATTAAAACTGCTGTCTTCTCAAATTTCTATCTCGATCGAAAACGCTCAACTTTACACCAACTTACAGCAGTTCAATCAAAATCTCGAAAGTTTAGTACAGCAGCGTACCTGCGAACTCTCCCAAACTTTAGAAGATTTAAAATCGGCTCAAAATAAACTGGTAGAAGCGGAAAAAATGGCTGCCCTTGGAGGGTTGGTGGCGGGTGTGGCTCACGAAATCAATACTCCCATCGGGATCGGAATCACCGCCGCCTCGCTGCTGGCTGAGAAAGTCACCAAATTTTTTGACCTCTACAGCAAGGGCCAAATTAAACGCTCCGAGTTAGAAAAGTTCCTGGATACGGCCATGCAAAGCAGTAGTATGATCTTATCGAACCTGACGCGGGCGGCGGAATTGATTCACAGCTTTAAAGAAGTTGCTGTAGATCAGTCGAGCGAATTAAAACGCACGTTTAATGTGAAACACTATTTAGAGGAGATTTTGACATCCTTAACCGCCAAGCTCAGAAGAACTAAACACAAAATACAGATTAGGTGCGATGAAAATATCGTACTGGACAGTTACCCTGGCGTGCTGTGTCAAATCGTGACAAATCTGGTGTTGAACTCCCTAATTCATGGTTACGATGCCGAAGACGAGGGAATTTTGACCTTTGATATCATGCTAGAGGGCGATCGGCTAATCTTTGAATATGGAGATAATGGCAAAGGAATTACCCCACAAAATCTCAGTAAAATCTTTGAACCGTTTTTTACCACCAAAAGAGGTCAGGGGGGCACAGGATTGGGACTGCACATTATTTACAACCTCGTCACGCAAAAACTCAAAGGCACAATTAGCTGTGAAAGTCAAGTAGAAAAAGGGACAAGATTTTTGATTGAATTTCCCGCTAAAATTAGGAATTAGTTATTATACTGCGAGCTTTAATATAATTATATTTAGGAGAGCGATAAATGTCAGAAGCTACTAAAAATGTGTTCGCTGCGGGCGATGGCGAATTAATCGCGGCGTTAGACGATGAATTAATATTTGCCGCAGAAGAGGAACCCCAAGAACTGGTAATAGAAGCGAGTTGGAAAATTTTAATTGTAGACGATGAAATAGAGATTCACAATATTACAAAACTAGCTTTAAATGAATTTACATTTGAAAAGAAACCGATCGAATTTATAAGTGCTTATTCTGGCAAAGAAGCTAAAGAAATGATCCAAGCCCATCCAGACATAGCATTGATTTTACTGGATGTAGTGATGGAAACAGAAGAGGCAGGCTTGGAAGTTGTAAAATACATTCGCGATATTTTAGACAATAAAGTAGTGCGGATTATTTTACGCACGGGACAGCCGGGACAAGTGCCAGAAGATGTAGTAATAGTCAGTTACGATATTAACGATTACAAAACTAAAACAGAACTGACAAACAAAAAGTTATTTACCACGGTTGTAACAGCATTGAGAGCATTTCGCGCCTTGACTCAAATCGAAGCCAGCAAAAGCGAACTGGAAAGAATTGCCATAGCTTCCGCTAGATTCGTCCCCCGAGAATTTTTAAAATTTCTTAAAATAGAAAGTATTGTTGATGCGAGATTGGGAGACTCTGTACAGGCAGAAATGACGATAATGTTTGCCGATATTCGCTCATTTACAAGTTTGTCTGAAAGTATGTCTCCCCGAGAAAACTTTGAATTTCTCAACTCTTACTTAAGCCGAGTTGGCCCAGTTATCCGCCAGTACAGCGGTTTTATAGATAAATACATTGGTGACGGGATTATGGCTTTGTTTCCCAACAGTGCAGAAGATGCCGTGCAAGCAGCAATCGAGATGCAGCAGCAAGTTAAAATTTATAATAAACACAGGCAAAATAGTGGCTATCAACCTATTTCGATTGGGATTGGGTTGCACACGGGAACTTTAATGTTGGGTACGATTGGGGAAGCGGAACGGATGGAAAGTACGGTAATTTCCGATGCTGTGAATTTAGCGGCCCGGGTGGAAGGATTGACAAAGCTTTATGGAGTTGGTATTGTAGCTAGCGTTCAGACTTTGTGCCGGATTGATGACCCCCAAAATTATAAGTGTCGGTTTCTCGATCGCGTTCAAGTAAAAGGAAAACAAACACCAGTTGCTGTATTTGAAATTTACGACGGCGACTCGGATGTGATGATTGAACTAAAAGCACAAACGCAAACTTATTTTGAACAGGGTATTTTTTTTCACTACCAGCAGCAATTCGTGCAAGCAAGGCAAATGTTTTTGCGCGTCTTGCAAGTCAACAAGTATGATAAGGCAGCATCTTTTTATGCCGATCGCTGCGAGATGTTGATGAAGAATGCACTGATTATGAATTTGGAAGGAATAGAAATTTAAAGAATTGGTCATTGGTCATTGGTCATTGGTCATCTCGCCCGAAGAGCGAAGTCGAAGGGTGGTCATTGGTCATTGGTCATTGGTCATTGGTCATTGGTCATTTGTCATTGGTCATTGGTCATCTCGCCCGAAGAGCGAAGTCGAAGGGTGGTCATTTGTCATTGGTCATTTGTCATTTGTCATTTGTTATTTGTCATTTCAAAAAATCTTGCTATGATTATTTTTTAGATAAATTATCTGTCCGAAGTGATAACTGCCCGCCGGACATGGCAATGCCGTTTCCTGAAATTAGGATTAATTTACGTGACATCATATAATGGTAATGCGTAATGGTAATTAGTCGTTTTTCCCTCTTCCCTCTTCCTTCTTCCGACTTCCTTCTTCCTTCTTCCTTCTCTCCATGCGCTTAAAATCCCTTGATGTTTTTCGCGGAATTGCGATCGCCTCCATGATTCTAGTCAACAACCCCGGTAGTTGGAAACAGGTGTATCCGCCGCTAGATCACGCAGAATGGCACGGGTGCACGCCGACAGACTTAGTGTTTCCGTTTTTCCTGTTCATCGTGGGCTGCGCGATGTCCTTCTCGCTGTCAAAATACACTCAAACTACTAAAAAACTAGAAACGCTAGAATCTGAAATTACAGAAACACAGCAACCAACACAATCAGACAAACATCCTCTTCCTTCTTCCGACTTCCGTCGGACTTCTACAAATATTTACTGGCGAATTGCGCGGCGGGCGGCGATTTTATTTGTATTAGGATTGCTGCTAAATACATCGTCGATCGCCCTAGACGTACTTTTGAACGGCGCCCCGATCGCAAATTTCGGTAAAATCAGGATTATGGGAGTATTGCAGCGCATCGGTTTAGCATATTTCATCAGTGCGATCGCGATTCTCAACCTTTCCCCCCGCAATCAAAAACTGCTCGCGGTTGCGGTGCTTTTAGGCTATTGGGGGGCTTTGTTCGTATTTGCTGTAGGGGGGTACACTGCATACGCACTGACGCCGGAGGGATATGTAGGGGGAGCTGTCGATCGGCTAATTCTCGGCAGCCAACACCTGTACAAAGGCGGCCCCTTCGATCCAGAAGGACTGTTAAGCACATTACCAGCTAGCGTGACAGTGCTGATCGGCTACTTTACAGGAGAGTGGCTGCGCGTACAGCCAATCAAAACCCGCACGAGTTTAAATTTAGCGATCGGCGGCCTATGTTGCTTAGTAATCGGTCGTTTGTGGGGATTTTCCTTTCCGATTAACAAACAACTGTGGACGAGTTCTTATGTAGTGTTTACTGCTGGTTGGGCGTTGCTCTTGCTAGCGGCTTGCTACGAAACAATAGAAGTACGAAAGTGGCAATGGGGGCGGCCGTTTGAAATTATGGGATTGAATGCAATTTTCTTATTTGTTGCCTCTGGTATTGTCGCCAGAATTTTGTTGAAAACTCATATCGGTGGTGATAAAACTGCTCCAACTACCTACACTTGGATTTATGAAAACTGGTTTGTGCCTTGGGCTGGGCAGCTCAACGGTTCTCTAGCTTTTGGGGTGACTGCGGTGTTGTGTTGGTGGTTAATTTTGTATGGAATTTACCGCCGAGGTTGGCAGATTAAAATTTGAATTTTGGATTTTTTAATAAGTAGGTTGGTTCGCGATCAATCAGGGACACAACTTGACACCAAAAAGCTGTTTGCTATAATATATTTATTAAAAAATCTCCCACATAGGTTCTATAGCTTGAACCAGCCCAACGAGCAAAATGAGCGGTGGTGAGTGGGCTTAAACGATAGAGTAAAAAACCCTCAACCAACCGCTAACTCTGGTTTTTGTGCCACTGCAACACACCAATCATTCCGCAAAATTGCCCACAAGGCTACATCCTCAAACATCTCCCATTTGCGTACTCGTTGGCGCAGCATTCCTTCGTACACCAGCCCATTTTTCCGCAAAACTTGCCCGGAACTTGGATTTCTTACCATGTGGTAAGCGTAGAGTCGATTGAGTTCTAATTGTTCAAATCCAAATCGCAGCACTGGTTTTAAGGCTTCGCTCATATATCCCTGTCCCCATGATTCAACGGCTAACCAAAAACTCAATTCAGCCTGAGAATGCTCTCGTTCAATGTCTCGAACTTCAATGATTCCGTTAAAGGTATTTTTAAATCTCTGCTCAATGACAAAGGTGACAGAATGTCCCGCTTCAAAATCAGCCGTTTGTCGAGCAATGTATCGCTCTGATTCGCCATCAGGATAGGGATGAGGAATCGAAATCATGGTGTCAGCAATCTGACGAACACTAGCAGCAGCCTGGATTGAGGAGACATCTGTCCTAGTGAGCGGACGCAAAATTAATCGATCTGTCAGTAGTTTAAATTGAGCGCTCATGAAACTATCGAACTGTGATTATTTTCTGTGATGCCATCCATTTGGGATCTTTTCTTAAAGTATCATGCCCACAGGAAACCGTCTCAACTATTGTTACACATTTTTTTTTCGGGGTGAAACGGAGGGTAGTTTGTTCAACGATTGTGTAAGGTGCGTCGCGATCGAGATTGTCGATCTTTTCTTAGGGATTTTCGATCGCGACACACCCTACGAATGCTTGACTGCGGGCCGATCGACTAAAATCGATATATTCAAAATACGCAAGCGATGATGAACGCCATAATACCTATACCTACCGTTCATAGCGACCCTGACATTCTAGGGGGAACTCCTGTATTTATCGGTACTCGCGTTCCGATGAAGACTTTGCTGGATTATCTCGAAGCTGGTGATTCGCTCAATGAGTTTCTTGACCATTTTCCTAGTGTCAGTCGCGAACAAGCGATCGCACTTCTTGCAATGATACGATCGCCACATAACAACGTTGATTAATGTCCGGTTCCTCAAGATCGATCGCCCAGACGATCGGATTCCCGATCGCCCGCCCGCCACACCTTCCACAAATTAACGCCTCAACCCAGCCAAACTCAAGGATTTTGCCGATTTGTCGATCGCCCGCCACCGCACCCTAACTATAAATGAACCCAAATCGCTAAAATAAAAAAAAGATACGTAATAGGTAGGCTGGCGTCAATGATCCCAACAGTTATAGAACAATCCGGTCGCGGCGAACGCGCCTTTGACATTTACTCGCGACTCCTGCGCGATCGCATCGTCTTCTTGGGCCAACAGGTTGACTCCGACTTAGCCAACCTGATCGTAGCCCAATTGCTATTTTTAGACGCCGAAGACCCGGAGAAAGATATTTACCTCTATATCAACTCCCCCGGCGGATCGGTAACAGCAGGTATGGGGATTTTTGACACGATGAACCACATCCGTCCCGATATTTGCACTATTTGTCTTGGTTTGGCCGCCAGCATGGGCGCTTTTCTGCTGAGTGCGGGCGCTAAAGGCAAGCGGATGAGTTTGCCTCACTCCCGGATTATGATCCACCAACCTCTGGGCGGAGCTCAAGGACAAGCTACCGATATTGAAATTCAGGCGAAAGAGATTTTGTACCACAAACAGCGCCTGAATCAATTTTTGGCAGATCATACCGGTCAGCCGCTTTCTCGCATTGAAGAAGATACTGAACGCGATTTCTTTATGTCGGCTGAAGAAGCAAAGGATTATGGTTTAGTCGATCAAGTGATCGATCGCCGTCCTTCTGCTAGCCGCCCGATCGCTGCTGTGGCGTAAATTAAAAATCAAAAATCAACAATGGGGAAATTTTCTTCATTGTTGATTTTTGATTTTTACTGTCCGCTTAATTCCTTTTCATCAAATAGGTTCGATCGTTGGGACTTTAGTCCTTAGACAGCAGCACTGAAGTCCTCACTACGAACATTTTTTAGGCTTTTTTACGGTAACTTGTTTGATCGTTCGGACTTTAGTCTTAAGAAGGACTGAAGTCCTCACTACGAACCTATTTTAAGGACTAAAGTCCGCAAGAAAGAAGGACTTAAGTCCTCACTACGAACCTATTTTAGGTTTTTTTATGCTAACTTCTTTGATCGTTCGGACTTTAGTCTTAAGAAGGACTGAAGTCCTCACTACGAACCTATTTTAAGGACTAAAGTCCGCAAGAAAGAAGGACTGAAGTCCTCACGATCAAACCTATTTTCCTGATTTTTAGGGTAAAGATTCGAGATATTGCAGGAAGTCGAACAATTCTTCTCTATTTAAGAAATGTCGCGCTTCTTTGCCGTAACCTTGTTTGAGATAATCTTTTCCTTGGTTGGCTGTCCATCCCAACCTCTTGATTTCTTCGGTGGTTCTGCTGTAGATTTCCAGATATTCTAGGAAATCTGCCAACTGTTCGCTAGCAAGTTCTCTCTGCGATGACTTGCCATAATTTTGTTCGAGACAGTCGGTTTCCTGTTTTTTTGTCCATCGCAGCCGTTTGAGAATTGCGTCTATTTGGGCGATCGTATCAGAATCATCTTCGATCGCATCGCTGGGAATTCCTACCGCGATCGGTTGGAATTCCCGGACTTCGGCCGCACCCTGCGACAGTTCGCTTTGGCTAGTATTTGGCACTTCCAGTTCGGGAAGCGGTTCGCCGTAGCTGGAAGACAGCCAAGCGTCCGAGTCTAACTGCTTTGGTACAAATCCCACTGCCGGAGGTAAATCAACTGTTGGCGGCAAAGGTTCCGCTACAGGTGCGATCGACTCTGCATTTAATTTGGGTTCGGCATTGACAAAATTGCTTTGATGCGGTATGTCAACTTTGTCTGGAACAGGCATTTCTAAAACCGGAAGCGGAGCAAGGGCTGGCGGAACGGGAACGGGAACGGGAACAACCGGAGCCGGAGCCGGAACGGGAACAACAGCAACCGGAGCCGGAACGGGAACAGCAGCAACCGAAGCCGGAGCCGGAACGGGAACGGGAACAGCAGCAACCGAAGCCGGAGCCGGAGCAAATGCGAGGACAGCAATCGCTCGCGATCGGGCGCGGTCTTCAGCATCCTCAACAGACTCAGCAGCGGACATACCAGTAGCGAGAGTTTTGCCGTCAACCTCAACCAAACAGCGAACCACAAACTTACCGTGATGAATAGTCAGCAACTCACAGATCAACTGTCCAGCGGGATAAAGGGCGCGAAATTCTGCAAACATAAATTTTTTACCCCGAAATCAAAAGGGGCTGATGAGTTGAGTTTAGTACAACGACAGAGAAAACAATTTTCTGAAAGCACATATTCAACATACAATAAATGAAAGGTGAATCATGCACGCAACCTTTCACGCCATTAAACCCTATCCCACATCCGGCGGTTTAAGCTAACAAGCACCGGCAGTCATTTCTACCTATAGGAGGTCAGTAACTCAGTGCTAAAGCCACTGAGCTTGTAAGAGAAATCGAGCAAGCTGTATTGACCAGCCTAAGCCTTAACTGGCTACGTTATTTAGGTCACGACACCCTGGGATGCGAAGCTAGTCCCTTGCTCTGTCGCTAGTAGTTAAACAGCCTTAAAGTCACTGAGGCAGTGCTGCTAGCCTGACAAGCCTTTATAACATTGGCGAAGCTAACTTTACCCGAAAGGGAGATTGAGGACAACCATCCTCGCCAGAGGGGCAACCATACCCCTCTACCCCGCAAGGGGATTCAAGGCGGTTGAAACCGCTCTTGGAGTTTCCCTCTCAGGACTGAAGTCTCGCTCGTTTCCCACTTACCGAGTGCTTTTATGACACAGCAACTAGGCAAAAGTAGTAAAAGTCTCCGGTTTTGTGTACCAAGCACCTTCTACAGCACAGATTGCTCCCGACCCGCTCGTTCCTCCTCTGTCCCCAAGGACAGATCGCGTGGAAAAAACAGGGGCATCGCAGCGATGAGCTACTAGCAATTTTGCCCGATCGCCGGTAAAATCTTTGGCTTTAGCACAAGGCAAGAGGCACTTCAAAAAGCAGAAGAAAGCAGGAAAAAGGCAGAAGGAAAAAGGCAGGAGGCCCAAATGCAAATTTTCTCCCTCTGCATCTCTCCATCTCCCGATCCAGGACTCAACCCGTCGCTTTCAGCATCGAGTCATCTTTTAAGAACCGACAGGGGCTTTCTACTTCGCGAAGAGCTCGGCGCTGCAAGCCAAAAGCAAAGGAACCAACGCTAAAAAATTGTATTGGGGAATAGGGTATGGGGTATTTGTCTGCACCATCATCTGTCATTTGCAGACAGACAGCAGACAATTAGCGACTGCTGGTGTGGGGAAATAATCTGAAAAAATCCCCGCGCACGGGTAGCACCGACTGTGCTGGTATCTCCACCGACTAACCCGCGCATTTGTTGGGAAGCAGGCACAGCGAGGGCAAGAAAGGGTGCGGCTGATTTCGCCAAAATTAGACTAATTGCTGGAAACAAGAGGATCGATCGCTACATGGAATTTTCTATCGCTGCACTGCTGGCAAATTTTACAGAAGACAAATTAGTGGCTCCCAAAGCACTAGAAAAAAAACTCGACTGCAATGATGAAACCAGTCAACTCAAACTTCAAATTGCATTAGAAGCTCTAGAGAAAATTGGTATATTAGTCAAAGACAAAGGCCGCTATCGTCGAGTAGCTGAAGATGACGTAGTAGAAGCAAAACTGCGCTGTTCGAGCAAAGGATTTTGCTTTGCAATTCAAGATGCTGAAGGTTCAGAAGACGTTTATGTGCGGGAAAGTCACCTCTCGACTGCTTGGAATGGCGATCGAGTTTTAGTCAAAATTATCAAGGAAGGTAGCCGCCGCCGATCGCCCGAAGGCGAAGTCATGCTGATCCTCGAACGCGCCAACCCCTCGGTACTGGCGCGAGTCAAGCAAACCGCCACCCCCACCGGCCGCGTCAGCTACAGAGCAATTCCCCTGGACGATCGCCTGTTGTTTGAACTAGACTTGCTCGCCAACGGTACAAATCTGCAAGAGGCGATCGACCATTTAGTACACGTCGAAGTCAAACGCTACCCCCTCGGCACCCACCGCCCAGTCGGCAAAGTAGTACAGGTACTCGGTTCTGACGCCGAAGCTGCTGACGACCTCGACATTGTATGCTGCAAGCACGACTTGCCGCGCTCCTTCGGGGCCGCCGTCATCAAAGCAGCCGAAAATTTGCCCAGCAAAGTTAAAAAAACCGACATCAAAAAACGGTTAGATTTGCGAAACATCCTGACAGTTACTTTTAGCAAACACGAACTGCAATTCGCCAGCACCGAAAACCAGCCCGCCCCAACTCAGGAGGAAAACTTCTTATCGGGAACAGGCGAAAACGAGACTGAAAAAGAGTTCGACCCGACCTCATTCCTCTCCGATCCGCCAATAGAACGCGCCTTGTCGATCGAGATCCTCAAGTCCGGCGGCTGGCAAGTAGGAATCCACATCACCGACGCAGCCGAGTACGTACAGCCAGAAACCCCACTAGACCGCGAAGCCCGCAAGCGAGGCACCGCCGCCCATCTGGGAGAAAAAATCATCGCCGTACTGCCAGAAATCCTCAACGAGCGCTGCTCGCTGCAACCAGACAGCGAACGCCTGACCTTCAGCATATTGCTCACCTTAGACGAATCAGGAGAACTCCTAGAATACGAAATTCAAACCAGCGTCATTCAAGTTGACTACCAACTCAGCTACCCAGAAGCCGAAGCAATCCTACAAGCAGACCCCGATGCCGAAGTTCATCCTCTGTCCAGCGCCCTGCGTCCTTTCCTCGATCGCATCAACGATGCCTCAAAGGCTGCCAGACAGGCGAGGATCAAGCGAGGAGCTTTTGAACTAAATTTGCCCGACGCTAACTCTCACTTCGACGATGAAGGCGAATTAGGAGCTTTTGCAACGGCTCCCCCCGCCCAGTCGGCGGTCTCCGAGTTGGTCGTACTCGCCAACCAAGCTGTCGCCACTCACCTGCAAGCCTTGGGAGTCCCAGCCATCTACCGCGTCCAGCCGATGCCAGATCCGGCAGACATTCAAGAGTTCATCAAACTCTCCAACAACCTCGGAGGCGAACTGTATCTCGAAAACGAAGAAGAAGTTCTGCCCTTTGACTTTCAGCGCTTTACCCAGCAGTTTGCGGGCCTGAAGTCGGAAAGAGTTCTCACCTACCTGCTGGAAGACACCATGAAACCCGCTGTGTACAGCACAACTCCCAAACCGCATTTCGGTTTGGGGCTCTCAGACGGTTACACGCGCTGCACTTCCCCGCTTTCCCGCTACGCCGATTTGCTAGTGCTGCGGGTATTGCAAGCCGTGTTCGAGCAAGGCCGCAGCAGCCGCACAACTCGCGCTAAGGAAAAAGTCAACCTGCACCATTCCTCCTGTCACGGTCAAATTACTTGGAACGTCCTCCCCCCAGACTTGCACCACGAATACGAGACAGAGTTTGCAGCGGCGGTGGTGCACCTGACGGAACGCGAAAGGGTTGCTGAAGATGCCGAAAGCGATTTGCAGGGATTGAAAAAAACCGGATTGATGAAAGAGCGCACCGGTCAAACTTTCCAGGGTTTGATTACAGGGGTGCAGTCTTACGGTTTCTTTGTGGAAATTGAGGTGCGGCCGCCCGAGAGCGATATCCTGCGAGTTGAAGGATTAGTGCACGTTTCTTCGCTGAAGGATGATTGGTATGAATATCGATCGCGCCAGCAAACTCTAGTAGGCCGCAAAAACCGCAATCAGTATCGTTTGGGCGATCGGGTGGAAGTTCAAGTTAAAAGCGTTGACTACTACCGCCAGCAAATAGATTTAGTTGCTGTTGGCGGCGGTAGCCAAGCTTTTGATGATGACGAATAGTCAGTTAACAGTTGACAGTTGACAGTTGACAGTTGACAGTTAACAGTTAACAGTTGACAGTTGACAGTTAACAGTTAACAGTTGACAGTTGACAGTTGTCAGTTAACAGTTGACAGTTAACAGTTAACAGTTAACAGTTAACAGTTGACAGTTGTCAGTTGACAGTTAACAGTTAACAGTTAACAGTTGTCATTAGTCATTGGTCATTTAAACGATAACTAATGACTAATTATCAATGGCTCGAAAATATACGTGTTTTTCATCTCTTTCTGGACACCGCAGCGCCGTGTACCGAAAGACATCGAAACCAGTTCTCAAAGATATTAAAAACAATCCAGAAAGACACCGAACCAATTTCATCTTATTTCTGCTTGCTTCTTCTCATATCGTGTCCGTTCGATTTAAAACCATAAGATTCGTTCGTAGTGCGGACTAAAGTCCGCAATATTGAGCGGACTAAAGTCCGCACTACGAACCTTTTTTTTGGTAATTGACCAAAAAACGAGCCCGCCGGGCCCCTGGCTTCAGACACGGGTCCAAGTCGGCGGCGGTTTCAACCGCCTTCAATATTCGTTAAAACGAATTATATTCTTAACATATTTACTTGTTTCAATGGT